>JALQTQ010000217.1 GCA_023263995.1 Akkermansiaceae bacterium
GAAGCGGCCGTCGAACTTCGGGTATTTGTCGTAATCGCATTTGAGGATCCCGTCCTCGACGCGGAAGGTGTCGAAGGCGTTTTCCCCGAGAGGGTGGCCGGCGATCTTGGGGGTCCAGCCGTCGAGGTTCCTGCCGTTGAAGAGGGAAACCCATTCGGAGGCGGAGAGGGGAAGGGCGAGCAGAGAGAGAAGGAGGGCGGTTTTCATGGGGACAGGATGACGACGTTGCGAGCTTGGCAAAGGGATTTTTGAAATTCGGGAGGCCGGAGTCTCAGGGCAGTCGGGTTTGCAGGATAGTGGCCCCTTCGGGTGAGTTGAGGGCAGTGGCTCCACGCGGAAGGATGAAGAAGTCCCCTTTTTCAAAACTGGTTCCTTCGGCCGAAGTGAGCTGTCCGGATATCACGGTGATGATCGAGAAACGGTCATCGGGGTTGGTCACCGGGCCGTCGGGGGGGATTTCAAGGCGCTCCACGATGAAGTGCTCGCAGGAAGCGAGGGTTTGGCCTTCTGGGGCATCCATGCCGGGCTCGAAGTCCTCGAAGTCGATCGAAGCCAAGGATTCTTCCAGGTGAAGGTCACGTGGTTTGCCATCGAGGCCCATGCGGTTCCAGTCGAAGACCCGGTAGGTGGTGTCGGAGTTCTGCTGGATCTCATAAATAAGAAACCCGGCTCCGATGGCATGAAGGCGGCCCGAGGGGATAAAGATGGATTCTTGGGGCGTCGGCTCGACGGAGTGGACGAGGTCCGCGACCGTTCCCTCTTGGAGGGCCTTCTCAAAGGCGGTCCGCGTCGTGCCGCGGCGCAAACCGAGGTGGAGTTTGGCCCCGGGGTCACAATCGGCGATGAACCACATTTCCGTCTTGGGTTCGCCGCCGAGAACCGGAGCCACTTCTGCCGGCGGATGGACCTGAATCGAGAGGTCGTCACGTGCGTCGAGGATCTTGATCAGGAGGGGAAAGCGCTCGCCCAACAGGTTTTCGCCGAAGAGTTCGTCGCGATGGGCACTCCAGAGGTCGTGAAGTGATTTTCCGGCGTGGGGGCCGCCCTTGACCAGAGATTGCTCGTCTTCCCGGTCCGTGATTTCCCAAGATTCCCCGTAGGGTTGGTCATCGGGCAACTCGCGCTGGTAAATGGTCTCGAGGGAACGCCCGCCCCAGATTCGGGTCTGGTAGAGTGGGTGAAATGCAAGCGGCTCCATGACGAGAAGGTGGCGGAGAGGAGAACGAAGCTCAAGGCAAGAGTGCTCGGGCGATGGTTAAGATTCCAAGACTATGTGAAGCCCTTAACTTCATTCTTGCTTGTGGGGTCTTGGTTATGCGAATTTCCCGGTCACCGGGAGGAAAGTGGCTCTCCGCAACGATCATGGCCAAGCAGAACAAGCCGAGAAAGCAGCATGCCGTGCTGGAGAAAGAGGGTGGGCAGGAGATGATTGGAGTGGGTTTGATTTTGGCTGGGTTATTGTTGTTTTGCTCCTTGCTGCGTTTCACCACGGTGGATTTTGCGAATTGGAAGCTGCTCGGGAGTTTTGCGCCCGACGGGGTGGCGGATGAGGACACCCGCAATTTGATCGGTCCGGTGGGGGCCTTGATCGGCTTTGTCTTCATTGGCCTTTTCGGGGCGGCGGCGTATTTGTTGGCGGTGGGGACGATTTGGTTGGGAGTGGCGGTGGCGTGGTTCAAAAGCCGCCTGGGAGTTCATACTCTGGTGGGTTTCGTGGCCTTGATGCTTGCGAGTGCGGCGCTCGTGAGTGTGCTCGGGATTTTCGGGAGCATTCACTTTGGGAACTGGCCGGGGGGGGCCATCGGCGAAGGGCTCGGAAATTATGTCTTCAAGAATCTCTTGGGTGCTTGGGGGTCGGCGATCGTTCTGACGGGGATTTACTTCGCCAGCTTGATTTTACTGACGGGATGGCACCCGGTGGCCTTTCTTCGTTCGTCGCTGGTCGCTTCGCGGCAGTGGTGGGCGGGTTGGCGGGAGAAGCGGGCCGAAGGCAATGCTCCGGAGCCGACCGTGCCGAGTCGGAAAAAGGGGACTCGGAAGCGGGCCAAAAAAGCCGAAACATCGTTGGAGTCAGGCCGAGTCAATGTCGAGGAGGACGGTCAGGCCGTGCTTCCCTTGCGGGAGATACCGCCACCCCAGATCATCGATTCCTCCCAAAAGCGGGCGATGCCGGTGGTGGGTGAGCGCCCCTTCGAGCGCAAAAAGCCGTCCCATATCGGGTTGAGCACCGAGGGCTTCGAGGATTACGAGCTGCCAGGATTCGATTTGCTGGAATTTGAGGAGACCGAGGGTGTTCCCGAGGATTTCAGTGCAGAGTTGCTGGCGACCCAAACCATCATCATTGAGACCTGCAAAGCCTTCGGGGTGGAGGTCACGGCGGGCGACATTACCCGGGGCCCGACCATCACGCGATATGAAGTTTATCCCGCCATTGGCCTGCGGGTGAGCCGGATCAGCCAGCTGGAAGCCGATCTCGCCCGGGCCACCCGGGCTGAGCGCATCAATATTCTCGCCCCAATCCCCGGCAAAGACACGGTGGGCATTGAAATTGCCAACGACTCTCGGGTGGCGGTGCCGCTTCGGGAATTGCTGCAGGACGAGGCCTTTCGCAGTTCCAAGCGCAAGATTCCCTTGGCCCTCGGCAAGGATGTCTATGGCAACACGGTGGTGGGCGACCTCGCGGCCATGCCGCACTGTCTCGTGGCCGGGGCCACCGGAGCAGGTAAATCGGTTTGCATCAATTCGATCATCACGAGCATTCTCTACAAGTTCGGCCCCGACGAGCTGCGCTTCATCATGATTGACCCGAAGGTGGTCGAGATGCAGGTCTATGCCAAGCTGCCCCATCTCGTGGTGCCGGTGGTGACTGACCCCAAGCGGGTGGTTGGAGCGCTCAATTGGTGCGTCAATGAAATGGAGCGACGTTACAAGATCTTCGCCAAGATGGGGGTACGAAACTTTGACGGCTTCAACAACCGGGTGCGCCCCGAACCCGAGGTTCTCACCGAGGAGGAACAGGCCGACCTCGAATCAATCGTCGATGAGGAGGCCGTGGAATCGATGGCAAGAGCCTTTGAGGATGGTGACTTGGGGCCGATGGCGGACCCGGACGATGTCGATTCCGATGACTTTGAAATCCCGGAGCGTTTCCCCTACATTGTTGTCATCATCGATGAGTTGGCTGATCTCATGCAGACCGCACCAGCCGATGTCGAGGGCGCGATTGCCCGGATTGCGCAGAAGGCCCGCGCGGCCGGGATCCATTTGATCGTGGCCACCCAGACGCCACGGGCCGATGTGGTGACGGGGATCATCAAGGCCAATATTCCCAGCCGGATCGCTTTCCAAGTGTCGTCGTCGCTCGACAGTCGGGTCATCCTCGACACTAAGGGGGCGGAGAAACTGGTCGGGAAGGGGGACATGCTTTTTCTGCCTCCCGGTTCGGCCAAGCTTGAGCGGGCGCAAGGGGCCTTCGTGTCCGACGAGGAAGTCGAGGAAATCGTCAAGTTTTGCTCCAACCAGAGTGAGCAACAGTTTGAGGAGAGCATTCAGAAAGTCATCGAAAGCGGGGGATCGGGTGGCGACGGGGGCGACGATGAGATATCCGACGCCGACGAGGAGACGCTTGAGCGATGCATCGAGGTCCTGCGGGCCGAAGGCAAGGCGAGCACCTCGCTTTTGCAGCGGCGCTTGCGTCTCGGCTACACCCGGGCGGCACGCATGATCGATATCCTGGAGGCCCGGGGGCTGGTCGGTCCGGGGGACGGTGCCAAGCCGCGGGAAGTCCTGCTGCCAGGTTGCGGCTCCATGGGCGAGTGATCAGACCAGCCGCCTCGACCCCAAGGAGGTGCCGCCACTTGGAAGGCAGTTTGTTGGTGGGTGGTTGGGGGTGGCCCCGGGATTCCGGCTCATTGGTCGTAAAGCGGGAGTCTGGCCCGGGGGTTCGGAGTGCGATCGTTTTTGAAGATGGTTTCCAATCGCTTGACCTGATCTGGGTGGACCCGGGCGAGGTCCTTGGCTTCGGCAGGGTCTTCGTCGATCCGGTAGAGCTGCCAGGGCCCGGGGATTTTGGCTTTGGCTTTCTGGCGCACTGCTTTCCAGGGGTAGTCGATGACGGCGAGCTGTCCCCCGTATCCGTGGAATTCCCAGATCATGGGTTTGCTGCGGTTGAGGGTCGAGCCGGTCAGGGCGGGCAGGAGGTTGGTGCCATCGAGGTCCATGGGAACGGCTGTGGCGGCGATCGCACAAAGGGTGGGAAACCAGTCGGGAAAGTAGGATGGCGCATGGGTAGTGGTACCGGGCTTGATCTTTCCGGGCCAGCGGGCGATCGCGGGGATGCGGATGCCGCCTTCATTGACCGAGCCCTTCCATCCTCGCAATCCGGCGGTCGAATTGAAAAAGGCGGCATCAGCCCCGCCGATGTGGAAGGCCGGGTCTCCGCCGGGATGGGTGGTGCCGTTGTCGGAGGTGAAAATGACGAGGGTGTTGTCGGTCAGTCCGTGTTTTTCCAGCCGGTCGAGGACCGCGCCAACGTGTTCATCGAGATCCGAAATCATCGCGGCATAGCCGGCCCGGGGGCGGGGGTGGGGGAGGTAGCCGTTTTGCCCTCGGTAGGGGCCTTTCTCGCGGTCCCATTCCGCAGGGTAGCGATCAAGCCATTCTTGGGGCGGGTGCATCGCGACGTGGGGCTCTACGAAGGGGAGGTAGAGGAAGAACGGACCGTCCTTGCTTTCATCGAGAAATTCGAGGGCTTCCTCGAGGATGCGGTCGGGGGCGTAGGTTTGATCGCGGTAGTCGTCGGCTTTCACCTCACCCTTCGCTTGGCGTTGGTGGCCGGGGATGGGATTGGGATTGATGGTTTCGATGCCTTCGTCGTCATCGAGAAAGGGTGGGTAGTAAGAATGGGCATTGCGTTGGCAGTTGTATCCGTAGAATCGGTCAAAACCCTGCTTGATGGGGGATCCGGAGGAGTCGCTGGGACCGAGGCCCCACTTGCCGAAGCCGCCGGTGCGGTATCCGGCCTTCTGGAGAACTTCGGCGATGGTCAGGGCCTCCGCCGTGATGGGCCACTGACCGGGAAACTTGCGGCCGTTCTTGGAATCGCCGTTGTTGCGGATCTCGGCGTGACCGAGGTGACGTCCGGTGAGCAGGACGCAGCGGGCCGGTGCGCAGACCGGGGCCCCCGTGTAATGGTGGGTGAAACGAATGCCCGCAGCGGCGAGGCGGTCGATGTTCGGAGTTTTGATCTTCTCCTGCCCGTAGCAACCGAGTTCCCCGTATCCAAGATCGTCGGCGAGGATGAAGACGATGTTGGTCTTTTTGTCGGATCCCATAGCGGGGAGCAGGAAAACAGCAGTCAAGAACAGGGCAACGAGGTTCATCGCCCGAAGGCTAGGCTGAATCCGGAGCTTGTGAATCCCGAAATCCCTCGCCTATCGCCACCGTGACCACTTGGCCGTTTGATCGTGCGACCGCAGCACGGGAACGAGTTCCTCGAAGCGGAGGGATTTTCGGGCACCTGAGAGATCGGGCTTCTCCAGCTCGCGACTTCCCACTCACGTGGTGGATCGATAAAATGATATTTTTCTTGCTCGCAGCATAAATGTGCATAAAATTGCATAGACTTGGTTGCGGATGTCTGACAGTCATGCGTCCACGAAGGCTTGATCTGAGCTTTTCAATTCACCCGTCCTATGAATGTGCTTTCCCCGAAGAATCCAGCTGTGGAACCTGTCAATCCGCTTTCGTTTTCCCGGCGAGCCAACGAGTGGGAAGCCCGCGGGGAGATGGACTATGTCGTCATCGATCATCTGGAGAGTTTGGAGCCGTTTTTTCTGAGTTTGGTCACTGTCAGCA
>JALQTQ010000218.1 GCA_023263995.1 Akkermansiaceae bacterium
GTCGGCTTCGATTGTGGCCTGCCTGAAGAGCCCCCATCGTATCTCCCCGTTGAATGATCCTGCGCAAAACAAGAAGAACCGCGACATGGTTTTGGAGCGCATGGCCAAGGAGGGCATGATCAGTGATGAGGAGCGTCGTCGCTTGACCCGGGAGCCGGTGCGGGTGAACCCCGGCCCGATTCGTCGCGGCAAGTCCTTTCTCTACGAGATTGTCGCCGCCCAAGCCCGCGATCTGGTGGGTGAGGAGGCCCTTTCGCGGGGTGGCTACACCATCCGGACCACCATCGATGCCCAAGTGCAGCGGGCCGCCGAGGAGTCTTTGGTTCGCAAGCTCAACGAAGTGGAAACACGCGAGGGTTACGCTCATCCGCAGTATGCTGATTACGATTCTTCAGGTGGCGATCCTCGCTACCTGCAAGGGGCCGCATTAATGGTCGATCACGAGACTGGCGAGGTCATCGCCCATGTCGGGGGGCGCGATTACGCTCATTCCCAGTATGACTTCATCGAGAATGGTCGTCGGCCTCTGGGCACCGCCTTCTTTCCTTTCGTCTATGCCTCGGCCTTTGAGAATGGGGAAAGCCCGGCGACCATTCTGACCGATGAGCAGATGGACCTGCGCAAGTTGCAGGTTGGGGGTCTGGTCGGAGTGGCCGGGGAGTGGGGGATGGAGGTGAGCAATCCGGAATACGAGGGGCCGATCACCGCGCGCCGCGCCCTTGCGGTCTCCAAAATTGCCGCCACGGTCGAGATCGGTCGCAAAGTGGGGCTTTCGAAGATCCACGCCACCGCCCGCCAGTTCGGGCTTGGGATCCCGGGCGATGATCTGCTCAACCGGATGCTGGTAGGCTTCGACAAAGTCAGCATGCCCGAGGTGGTTTCGGCTTATTCCACCTTTCCCCGGGGTGGCTCGCAGGTAACCAATCGGCACTACATCCTGGAGATCCGTGACATTGACGGGCGCGTTGTTTATCCGGTCGGCGGTAACGGTCCTCAGGTCGAAACCCGTCCGGTGTGTTCCGAGGCCACGGCTTTCCAAGTCCATCACATTCTGAATGATGTCTTTCGGGACGGGAACCTCAAAGAAGATGCCCGCGGGTTGAAGCCGGGGCTTCTTCTCGGTGGTGGCAAGACCGGGACTCCCTATGGGCTGAGTGATGCCTGGATGGTCGGCTATAATAGCCGGGTCACCTGCGCGGTATGGGTTGGGTTTTACGAGGGCGATCAGGGGGCAATCGACGAAAAAGCCTTCGCTCGCAACCTGGCCTACCCCGTTTGGCAGGAGATGATGAACGAGTCGCAACCGGCCTTCCTCGGCCGCGAAATCATGCCTCCGGAGGCTCTGGAGCGAGTCTCGGTGTGTCGGATCTCGGGAATGAACCCGACCCGTTATTGCAACGAGTCGGTGGTCGACCCGGTGACCGGTCAGATTAGCTTTCCGAGTACGAGTTATCAGGAATTCCTGCACCGGGGACAGGAGATCGGGATTTGCGCGGTGCACGGGGCTGGGGTTGATGTCGAGGCTCTGGCGGACCGGGCTGGTGCCCGCGAAGCTGTCAACGCCATTCCCATCAAGTCAAAGGCCCCTCTCCTCCTGGGGTTCGACCCCTACAACAGTGAAACGCCCATTCTGGGGATGGTTGATGAGAGCGCGCAGGCCTGGATGAGCGACGATGGTATCCTCTTGGTGGAGGACACGGTTCGGGGGGAGCGGGAGGCTTTTCTCAAATTGCCGCCGCCTCCCCCTTTTCAACTGCCGATCCCAGCCGAAGTCCCTGAGCCCTTGAAAGAAAACTGAAATGAGTGCGAGTTCCCCGACCCATCGATGGATCCCTTTCCAGTGTCCTTCCTGCCACGGTGTCTTCCGTTTGCGCAAGAGTGATGTGGGACGGACCGGGCGCTGTCCGATGTGCCAGGTGCCGGTCGAAACCATGCCCCAAGCGATTGTTCACCGGCCCGGTGTCGAGGTGGTAGACGAGCATTCGAAACGGGATCTGCTGGAGAAGGTCTCGTTGGCTCAGCCGATGACTCCAGAGGAAATCGCATCCCAAAAAACGGCCCGCAAGGAGCGCAAACGTGCCCATGTCGCCGATGTAAAGGGCCCGTCAGGCGACTGGGAGGACGAGGATGCAGGTCGAAGGACCCACCAAGGGACATGGAGATTTTGGCTCAGTGGGTTTTTCTTTCTGGGCCTGATGGTGGCCCTTGGAATTCTCTACGTGGTGACTCGGGAAGAGCCCGCCCCGCTTGCAGCCAGTGATCTAGCTGCCGAAAAGATGCTCGAGGAATACCGGGAATTGGAAATGAAGGAGTCGACCAAGCCCGAGAAAGACGAAGCGGCGACGATCGTGGCCCAATACAGCGAGTTTGACGTCGAGCAAATCGAGGCTTCGGTCAGAGGATTTCTTACCGCTGCTTCGGTCGAAGAGAAGAAGCGGTATGTCCGCGATCCCGCCCGGGTTTCTCCGCTGATGGATCATTACTATTCCCGCGAGGACTATGCTCCGGAGGGTTTTGAGATGTTGATCCGGAGCCAAATCAGCTTCCGAGACGAAATGTGCTTCCTCTTGGTGGAAGCAGGGAACTTTCTCGAACGACCGGTCGCGGTAGAGCGGGTGGTGGGGGAAGGCGGCGACGAGTATTTCGTCGATTGGGAAAGTTGGGTTGGCTACTGCGAGTTTGACCCGGAGGAGATGAGGTTGAAGCGACCGACGAAACCCTTTGTGATTCGGGCCTCGGTGTCGGTCGAGGATTATTACAACTACGGTTTTTCAGACGATACCACCTGGCGTTCTTATGGGGTGGAGGTTGGCGAGGAGGCTTACAAGTTCCTTGGCTACGTCCGGAGGGGGGAGGACCTCGATAAGAAACTTTTTGAGGAACTGCAGCAGAGTCGGGGTGTTCGCCTGATGATTCTCAAGGTGGCCTATCCTCCCCAAGCGAGGGCCAAGGACCAGGTGGAGATTCTCGAGGTGATTTCGCATAACGGATGGGTCCTCCCGAGAGAGGTCACAAAGGACGATGAGTGAGGCAGGGAGATCCCCAGAGGACAAGGCACTTCAGATCAACCTCGACCGGTCCATTTATGGGGCCTTTGCCGAGATCGGGGCAGGGCAAGAAGTGGCCAACTGGTTCTTCCGAGCCTCGGCCACTGCGGGCACGGTGGCCAAGTCAATCTCAGCTTACGACATGACCATCAGCGACGCGCTTTATGGCAAGTGCTCCCGATATGTTTCCCAGGAACGAGTGGTCGACATGGTCAACTATGAGTATGACTTACTCGAGGAACGTCTCGCGGAACCGCGTGGTCGTGAATCGCGCTTTTTTGCCTTTACCAATACAGTGCGGGCTAGGGGCTACAACGACCCAGGGGTCTGCCACGGTTGGTTGGCCATCCGGTATCAATTGCAGCCCGGTCGCCCCTCGGGCACCATCGTCCTGCACGTTAATCTCCTCGACCAAGAAAATGTCGATCAAATGGAGGCCTTGGGAATCCTCGGTGTCAATCTCATCGATGCGGCTTACCACGCCATTGGTGACCTGCGGGAGTTTGTCCGTTCGCTGACCGATTTTATTGCTCCGGGGCGGATCGAAATCGACATGCTCAAGTTTCATGGCAAGCCCTTTGAGGTCGTGGATAATCGGATTTGTGCGCTCGAACTGGTGCGCCAGGGGATGACGCCCACCACCCTGTTCATGCCCGACGGCGAGGTGGCGCAGGCGGCTGATGTTTTTTACAAGGCGCCGCTTCTCATTCTCCGGGGAAGTTTCCTGCCGGTGACCAACCTGCACCTCGACATGCTCCGGCAGGCCTCTCTGGTCTTTCCGCCCGAGGGTCAGAGCGAAAGTGAGAAAGCGTGCCGGGAGGTGTGTGAAGTGTCGTTGAGCAACCTATTGCGTGACGGCCAAGTCGATCTGGTCTCGTTCTTGGACCGGGCCGATGCCTTGCAGGCCTTGGGTAAGGTCGTGTTGATTTCGAATTGCCCCGAGTTCCACCGGGTGGCCTCGATTCTCCGCCGCTACACCAGCGAACCCATCGGGATGATCTTGTCGATCGGTCTCCTGAACGAGCTCTTCAAGGAGAAGTGGTCGGAATCATTGCAAGGTGGAATTCTCGAGTCCTTCGGTCGTCTCTTCAAAAACAAGCTTTCCCTTCTGGTCTATCCCTGGCGCAACCGCCGCAACGGGGAGGTTGTCACCGCTGAAAATTTTCGAGCCCCGGCCGGACAGACCCACCTTTACAGTCATTTTTTGGAAAATGGCATGATCTCGGGGATCGGGTGTGGGGATGAGAAGCTGCTGGAAATGACCGGACGACGCATCATGGAAACAGCCGCTGCAGGCGGAGACTGGGAGGAATGGGTGCCCGAGGAAGCGAGGCCTTTGGTTCGTCATCGGATCAGATCGAGAGACTGAAGCCTGCGACCAGGGTCAATTGGACGACACCCAGTCGGGAAACTTTTCTCTGAGTTGCCTTCGGTAGTTGTCGGCGAGACTGTCCTGGCCTGCCCCAGCGGCTGCGCGGGCGGCCCCCTCGAAGGCCTTCGGCTGCAGCAAGGGGTCATCGGGAATCATGGTGATGGTGGTTTGAAATTCCTGCAAGGCCTCGTCCCATCGGCTTTCCGCCAGGGCCACTTCACCCCGCACGAGATGAAGGCCGGCCAGATGAGGCCCTGCGACCTCCAAGGCGAGTCCTTTCTCGGTGGCCTCGAAAGCTTCGGGGAGTTTTTTCAAGCCGAGACAGGCTTCTGCAAGGTCGAGGTAGGCGTCGGCGTGCCACCGGGGTTCCTGTTTTTGATCGAGCAGCAGGAGGCTGGTGGCTTCGGCTTTGGCGAAAGAGCCCGAGCGATTCTGGGCTTTGGCCATGATCCGCCAAATCGGGAGGTCCAACTCGGCGGGGGTGGTTCCCTCGGTGGCGCGTTCGAGGTAGTCGGTCGCCCGGGTGATCTCGCCTTCGTGGAAGAGCTGCACTCCCAGCCAGGACAGCATGTGGCGGGGAATCAATTTAGCGGGAGCCTGACGAAAGACCTCCTGCAAAGCCTTATGAAGAGCCTCGGCATCACGCTGTTGGAAGGCCCCGAGAATGAGGAGGTCTCCGGCAGGCTGACTGTAAAATTCAGGTGCAAGAGCGCGCGCCTTGCGGAGGTAGGCGGAGGCTTCGGCAAATTTTTCCAGCTTGTGGTAGCCCCAGCCGATCCGGTAATTCGCATTGGCCACCGTGGCTTGGGGAAGGGCGGGAAATTCCGTCAGAAGCCTCCGATAGCGGGCAACCATGTGTTCGTATTTTTTCTCAAGTCGTAAAACCCGGGCGCTCCCTTGCAGGGCGAAGGCGGTTTGTTCGGGACGGGGTTCGAGCGCAAGAACCCCTTCGAAGTCCCGCAAGGCCGAGGTCTGGTCGCCCAGCGAAAGGTAGGCTTCCGCCCGCTTGTTCATCGCGGCGGCGCGATGAGGATGATTGGGAAAATCGGCCAGAAGGCGCGAGAAACTTCGGGCCGCTCCGTCGAATTGCCCCGACTCGCTCAATGACCAGCCGTGTTTGAAGAGAAGTTCGGGCTGAAAAGGCTTCTTCAGTTTTGACCGGTCGATGGCATTGAAAGCGATTGCCGCTCCCTCCATGTCTCCTTGGTTGAAGAGGCCCTCGCCTTTCAGGAAGAGGGCTTGGTGGAGATAGGGGTGGTCGGGGAAGCTGCGAGTGTAGATCTCGAGGAAGACATCGACCCGCTCAGCAAGTCCCGGGTATTGTAGATGATGATCGCAAACGAGGCACTGGAAGGACGCTTCAAAGGCCATATCGCTTTCGGGCAGGGCCCGGTCGACGCGGCGGAAGCAGGCT
>JALQTQ010000219.1 GCA_023263995.1 Akkermansiaceae bacterium
TCGACACTGATTCCCTTATCAGCTCCCTGAAGTCACCCACGATCGAACTGCCCAAACGACTGGCCTCCTTCACCAAGCTCAAGGATCTTTCCCACGAAGTGGAACAGGGGGCCTGGCAGGACGCCGGGGCTTCAGTGGACGCGGAATTGGACATGAGGAAGGTGGAGGTGAAACTTCACCGCCTTCTCCGTATGGGAAAACTCCTCGACCGGGAACAGAAACGAGCCAAGCGGGAGCCGGACCCGGAAGCGTCGTCCGATCCGAAATTTCCGGCCGCCCTCGCGGCTTGGCGCAGCGGTTTGGAAAAGGAGCGCGAGAAGTGGCTCACTGAAGTGCGTGACCTCTTCGACGCGGAATATCAAGACGTGCATTTCATTCCCGACGATTCGGGTTTCCCGACTTACCGTTCAGCCGCAAACCCGGACCTCACCGACTGGAAACGCTGGAACCATCTCCAACGGTCGCGGGGACTCATTGGCAAGCTCACCCAGTCCCACCAAGCGAACAAACCCACCATTCCGGGCACCGAACTGGTCAAGGGCTCCCTGCTCAAAATGGTCGGGCGCGAAAAAAAGACTGAAACGGTCCGCGAAACCGACGATGTCCGGAAGGAAGTGCGCTCCCTCATCCAAAGTTGGCGCAGCATGAAGAAGGCCCAGAAGCAGGCCGCCGCTCTCGAAGAGAAGAGTGGCGATGCCCCGGTCGCGAGCATCGCTGACGTCACCACCCGGCAGACCATCTTCAAGCTCCGAAGCGATGAAATCAGACAAGCCAGCGTCGTCTGGCTACTCGATGAAAATTGCTGGCAGGGAACCGAGATCGCCGAGTTGGAATGAACTCTCCCGTCATTTCTACGCCTCTCCCGGGCGACGGCGCCCCGAAGGAAGCATGACCCGGTTCGCTCACAAGCGGCGGAGGATTTCGTCCACATCGTAGACGCATCCGCCCCATGACCCGCCCGAGGCGTTCTGGAGAGCAGCCCAGAGGCGGGTATCGCCCGGCAGGCGAGGGTCGGGAGCGAGATCCGGATGGGTCGGACGGGCGTGAAATTCCTCAAGATGACCCAGGAACTCAACCGTGCCGACGAGTTGCCGGGTGTCAATGCGAATGCGGACCGGATCACCATCGCGGAGCTTGCCAATCGGCCCACCGGCGAGTGCCTCGGGCGAAGCGTGGCCAAGGCAAGGACCGGTGGAAACTCCGGAGAATCGCCCATCGGTGAGGACCGCAAGGTTCTTTCCTACCGAAGAATAGCGCAGTGCCGAAGTCACTTGGTAGGTTTCCGGCATCCCGGCCCCCACCGGACCCAGTCCGGCCAACACGAGAACCTCGCCTTCCCGCACCCGGTCTTCGCCGGTTGATTTAAGAGCAGCAATGGCTGCCTCTTCGGATGCGAAGACGCGCGCCGGCCCGTCGTGGAGGAAGACCCCCTCCTCGTCCAGGAGTTCAGGCGCAATGGCAGTACTTTTCACCACCGCTCCTTCCGGAACGAGGTTTCCTTTTACAAAGGTGATCGTGCTGGGGAACGCCTTTTCGGGAGGTCGAATGACCTCATCGGGGTCAATGCCGTCCAGCTCTCTCAACTTTTCCCGAAAGCGTTGGCGTCGCTCCGACTGCTCCCACCAAGCGAGGTTCTCGCCGAGGGACAACCCGCTCACGGTGGGTGCGTCGAGTTCGAGGAGACCCCGCTCGCGGAGGTGCAACATCACTTCGGGCACCCCACCCGCAAGATAAACCTGCACCGTGGCAAATCCATGAGGCCCATTGGGCAGCGCATCCACGAGACGGGGCACCTTCTGGTTGATGGCCTGCCAATCCTCCACGGTGGGGCGCGGCAGACCGGCGGCGTGGGCGATCGCAGGGAGATGCAAGATGAGGTTGGTGGACCCTCCGAAAGCGGCATGCAGGACGAGAGCATTGTGCAGGGAGGCCTCGGTCAGAATGGAGGAAAGCGGGTTCTGAGCGGAAGTCATCTCCATCAGGGCAACAGCCGAGCGCCGAGCCATATCGCGCCACGCTTCCGACCCACTTGGAATGAGCGCGGCGTGGGGCAGGCTCATTCCAAGAGCCTCGGCAATGACCTGAGTGGTGGCTGCCGTCCCCAGAAACTGGCAACCACCGCCGGGAGACCCACAAGACCGGCAAGCCGTTTCGGATGCAGTCTTGAGGTCGATCTCACGATGGGCAAAGCGGGCTCCCACCGATTGGACCTTTGCCAAATCCTCGCCTTCTTCCGAAAGAAGAGTGACTCCACCCGGAACAAGGATCCCCGGAAGGTGACCGCTTCCCGCGAGGGCCATCATCATGGCCGGAAGCCCCTTGTCACAGGTCGCCACGCCCATGACTCCCTTGGCCGTGGGAAGGGAGCGAATGAGGCGACGCAGGACAATCGCGGCATCATTCCGATAGGGCAGCGAGTCAAACATGCCAGTTGTCCCCTGCGAGCGACCATCGCAGGGGTCACTGCAAAAGGCCGCAAAGGGAATTCCCCCCCGTTTCTTGAAGACGGCCGCGGCCTCCTCCATGAGAAGCGCGACTTCCCAGTGCCCGGTGTGAAAACCCAAGGCGGTCGGCGTGCCATCGGGCTGCCGGATCCCTCCCGCGGTAGAAAGCATGAGGAACTCGGGGCGCCCAAGTGAGGAGGGATCCCACCCCATCCCCGCATCCTGGGTCCAGCCAAAGACATCGCCACTCGGCGATTCACGCAAAAAGGAACCGGTAAAGGGCAGCGCCCCGGTTGGCCCCGGAGCAGTCGTGCGAATGGTGAAAATACTCTCGTCACCAGAATCGAAACACAGGTCGGTCATCGCAGCTTTGAGAGAAATTCACGCAATCGAGGCGGCCGAAGCGACGGTGTTTCTGAGTGTTCCGATCCCGTCGATTGTGATCGCCACCTCGTCGCCGGCCTGCAAGGTAAAAGGCAGGTCAGGGACAATGCCCGTGCCCGTCATGAGCAAAGCACCGTCCGGAAAATCATTCTCGCGAAAGAGAAATCCGGCAAGTTCTTCATAGCCCCGCTTGAGCTGCGAGAGGGCCGTCTTTCCGCAAAAGACTTCTCCGCCACTCCTCGAGATGCGCAAGGTAATCTCATCTTCGGGACCGGGCAGATGGCCGACCAAAAGACACGGGCCAAGGCTCGCCGAACCTGAGTAGACCTTGGCCTGAGGCAGATAGAGCGGATTCTCGCCCTCGATCGAGCGGGAACTCAGATCATTCCCGATGGTCGCCCCGAAGACGCGACCACTCCGGTTGATGGCAAGGGTAAGTTCCGGTTCGGGGACATCCCAGGTCGAGTCGGAACGAATGCCGACGGTGGAGCCGGGAGCCCTCACCCGACGGCCCGTCGCTTTGAAAAAGAGCTCGGGACGTTCGGCCTCGTAGACCAGATCGTAAAAGCGATCTCCTCCGGCTTGCTCGCTTTCCTCCATGCGGGCAGTCCGACTCCGATAGTAGGTGACCCCGGCGGCCCAGACTTCTTGGGCCCCGACGGGCGCCAGGAGCTCGTCCGGCAGCACCCCGACAACACCCCCCTCCCACGTCTCACGAAGCAAGTCCAATGGATCATCGGCTCGAAAGAGATCATCGATCGACAAATCGGCGTCGCGACCCTCTCCGTGATGCTCAAGGTGGACCCCGGATCGGGTGCGGTAGAGACGGAACATGCTTGGAGTATCAAAGGTCACGCGGCAGGTTTCAAGCTCTTGCTTATGGAGCTCGCTCGCTTGATCGCACTCAGGGTCCGCCTTACCGCCCCTTGATCAGCGAGAACGGAAGATGCCGCTCACCAGCGACTCGATCACGAGGGTGCGCAGCCCTCCGCCCTTTTTCTCCAGTCGCGCCAGAATATCAGCAATCTCGAATTGGTCCACCGCCTCCATGTGTCGACCCACCGCATAGGCCAGCAACGTCGAAACAAGATGCTTCTGAAAGGCCTCGGCCCGAGTCGACACCAGTACCTTGCGCAACTCGCTGAATCCCGCGAATGCTTCCCCCGACGATAACTCGCCCGATGCATCCACCGGCAATTCCTTGGCATCTTTCTTAGCCTTGCGATAACGATCACGCCACCGCCCCAATTCATCAAAGGCTTCCAACCCAAACCCGGGAGGATCAATTTTGCGATGACACTCCGCACAGGTCCTGGATTCAAGATGCTTCGCAAGACGCTCGCGCAAGGTCGTCGCTCCGCGAACATCGGGTTCCACCGGCGGCACCTCGTCGGGCGGAGGAGGAGGGACCACCCCGAGAATGTGCTCCGAAACATAAACCCCACGCTTGACTGGCGAGGTCTCAATGCCATCGGCACTCACAGTGAGGACCGCGGCCATCCCGAGAAGCCCTCCGCGTCGTCGCTTGTCCGGAATGGGCACCTTTTGAAATCCGTCCCTCAAACGCAAATTCTTCGCCTGAGGAAAGCGATAATGATCGGCCAAGTATTTGTCGACGAAGGTGTGATCAGCATCGAGCAGTTCCATCACCGGGAGATTGTGATCGAGGGCATGAGCGAAAAAGAGAATGACTTCCTGCTTCATTGAGGCCGACAGATTTTGGGCGTAGTATTGTCGGGCCCGATCGCGCGGAGGGGGCATCGAGCCGAGATCCCGAAGCCTGAGCCAAGCGTCGAGAAAATTCTCCACAAAGCCTCGCGAGCGCTCATCTGACAACATGCGCTCGATCTCCGCGCGCAGGACCGCCTCTTCTTTCAAGCGGTCATTGTCGGCCAAGGCAAGGAGGCTGTCATCGGGCGGACCGGCCCACAGCGCATAGGAAAGCCGCGAAGCCAAGTCGTAGGAACTCAGCTTCGGATCATCTTCGGGCGTGATCTCGCTCAAGTAAAAGAAGGACGGGGAACAGAGGATCAGCTTGATCGTATCGAGGGCGGCTTCGCGGGGTGACGCTCCTTCCGCGAGACGCCGGTGATGAAATCCGTGGAGTCGGTCACGGTCCTTCTCCGACAATGGGCGACGGAAAGCTCGCTCGGCAAAGCGGTCCAGCTGTGCCAACGCTTGCTCGGCTTGAAATCCCCCGGGACCAAAGACCGCCCGTTCTTCGGTGGACCCACCCTCCTCCGGCAAGGGCCCGCGAACCTTGACCTCGGAGATCCGGAGGTGCGGCAGTTTTCCCTCGCGCAGAAGTGCCTTGCGGCTCACGCCGTCGTCGGGATTTTTGAACTCATCTTTGTAACGCCGGTTCAATTCGATCACCGAGCGGCGTGACTCAAAAGGCCCGTTGGGAAAGATGAACCTCGGGGTCTGCCCGGCTTCCAGCCACACCCGAAAATTGACCCACTCAAAATCGTCATCTGAAACCACAGCTTGGGCCAAACGCGGCTCAATCCGCTGTGGGTAATGAATGTGTCCCTTGGTGGCATCACCGGGGACCACCCCGAGAATGAAAGGCTCGCTGAAATCAATCCCGAAAATCTTGGGATCATAATGCGTGTCCCGGTGCATCGCCTTGACGAGGACCTCGAGATCGTAGGGCCCCGAAACCGGAACACCCTCCAGAAAATCTTCGATGTGACCGTAACTTCCTTGACGAGTATCGCTGTCGGGTTGCTCGTAAATGCAGAGGTATCTGTAGTCAAAGACTGAACGATGCGAACCTGAAAGCTCTTCGTACTGCTTGAACTTCTTGGTGAAGTGCCACGTCCTCGGCTCCATCTGCGGCTTGCCCAGACGGCTCTCGACGAGGCGCTGCGCCGACTGAAAATACTGGTCGACGAGAAATCCGGAGGTGACCAGGCTCTCGCCCACGGTGTCGAGATGACGGGTCGTCTTTTCCTTGGGGAAATCCAAGGTCAGCCCGAGAGTATCCACTCGCCTGCCAAAA
>JALQTQ010000021.1 GCA_023263995.1 Akkermansiaceae bacterium
GTGAGGTAAGTTTCCTCTTCGGCCATCCCATAAACGAAGTGATCAGTGAGCTGACCACCATCGAGCGAGGGCCGAGTGCCATTCTTTTCGAGCTGCATCAGAGCGAGGTCATCGAGCAGGGCTAGGTCATCGGTCTGGGCGCGGAAGGGCACCGATGAGACCTGACGGACGGGAATAGCCATTCCGATCGGACCGGAGGGAAAGCCGGTCACGTCAAGAGCCATGAGGTGCCCGGTGGCGGCATGCAATTGGAAGCCCTCGGCAGACGAGCCTTTCCAGATCTCCCAGCCATCGGCGCCGGGAATCAGTAGGTTGAGATCTCCTTTTTTCTTGTTGCTCATTGGATGGTGACTTCCCGTCGATCGAGAATGCTGGGGTTTTGTTGTCGGTTGTTGACGATGAGGACGAGCTTACGTCGGATCGCACCAGCAAAGCCAATACTTTCAATCCGGCTGACGCGATCGTCGGCATTGAGGCGGGCCGGGATGACCCCGGTCGGGTCGACCACCCCCAGTTGGAGCAGTGCCGACGAGACATCGATCGGCTGGTCGTCCTCGGTATTACGGATGCCGTCCGGGCCGTCGATGATTTCCACAAGGGCAATCGCCTCCTCGATGTTGGTATCGGTGGCGACCGCGATGAATTCGGCCGGCGCTTCGTTAATGTCAAGACCGCCGCTACTCCACACCGTGAACCAATCGCGCCAGTTCGGATTAAACGCTTCCACCAAGTCCATGCCACGGACGAGGCGCATCTCGTCGAGGTCGTAGAAGGGACGATTGAAGGGGCGGTCGAGATAACCCTGCCCTTCGTAGTATTCGAACTCGGCCCCATTCAGTTGGAGGTCATCATCTGAATCGATCCAGTCGATCAGGGCATCGGCAATCTCACTGCTGGTGTCGAAATCGATTCCCCATTCGGCGAGGATGAGGCGGATCAGGGCCTTGTCTTCCGAGAAGAGGATGAAGTTGATGTTGAAACGAGCACCTTCCGAGAGGATCTTGACGTTGAAGCCGGAATTCCCGGTCATGGGATCGATCCAATTGAGGATGGGGTCCCATTCCTCCACCACCGGGTTGCAAGCCAGATTCAGCCCCATGTCGGCATACTGACGAGCCTCGATGCCGTTGATCTGGGAGCCCGCCACGTCGGACTGGTAGCTGGTGATCTTGACGGTGGCGACGAGGGCCAGCGACATCACCGCCATGATCCAGAGGACCGCCACCAAGGTGGAGCCTTTTTGCAGGCCGGATAAACGGGATTGTCTCATCGTTGAATCGTGGGTCCTCCTCCGCCTTGGGGCGGGCGCCCTCCTCCCGGGCGATTGTTGTTTCCGGCTCCGGGTCTCCCTGACCCTCCCGGAGTGTTACCCGCCCCACCGGCGCGTCCACCGCCGCCTCCTGTTCCACCGGCATTTTGACGCGCCCCACGTGCGGTATTTTGGAGAGCCGACATCGTGGTGGCCGGGTTGGTTTTGGTGGGAATCCAGAAAAGCCGTCTCACCGGTTCCTCGCCATTGCGAAAAACCACCTTCAACTCCACGAAACCAGGCCGCCGGTTTGGTTGGTTCCACTCGTAAGGCCACTCGTCGCGCTCGGTATTCTCGTAGTTTCGGATGTCGAGGACACTCCATTCGAACAAGCGGACATCGTAGAGGAGGGTGACCCTCGCGATGGGATCGATCCCCCGCTCGGCTGGTCCCTCGTCGCTGTCGAGGATGGGTACGTCGTAATATTCCAGAACAACATCGACCCCGTTGGTCATGGTGGGTACGGTGACCAGGCGGGTGGCCTGCGCTGAGATCGGGATCCCGCCCCAGTTGAAGGAAACCGGGGTGTTCTGGAAAGTCATTTCGGAAAGATAGGGCTCGCTGCTACTCGTGTTAATGAGGTCAACCACGGCATTGCCGGGCAGGCTGTCGAAGTGATGCCGCAGGAAGGAGAAGAAGGCATCCCGCGTGATGTCCTCGTCTTGAAACTCCATCATCTGAGTGGTCGATTGCACCGCCCCATCGGCAATCTTGAAAATGGCGGTCAAGACCATCCCCCCGATGGCCAACGCCAGGACCAGCTCGAAGAGGGTGAACCCTCCCGCGCTTCTCCTCTGATGCCTTGACTCAACAATCTTCATGGTCGGTAAAGGGGCAGATAACGCCACCCACGGATTTCCCTTTCCTCGTCGACACCGTCCTGCTCATAGCGCGCGATCACGCGAACCTCCCACATTTGCTGCAAGAGGACCCCGTCCATATTCTCGAGCTCCAACGGAGTCACGATGGTCTCGAGATCGACGTCGCGTTCCTCGACATAGGTCTCAAAGCTCCCTTCCTCCAATCGCTGCAAGTAAAGCGATTCATAGAGAGCGCTCTCCATGATCTGACTGATCACAAGCTCTTCTTTGACGAAACTCGTGCTGCGCCAGAGCATGGAGAGGGCTCGCGTGAAGGAAGCGGCCACCAAGACAAAGATGAACAACGAGATGATGACCTCCATAAGGAGGAAACCCCGCCAACGCGGTCGGGTGACGGGCGGGGTCTTCATTGGTTTCCGATGGCCATTTCGAGATCCACCGCCTTGGCCGTGAGGGGATGATATTCGCGGGAGAGGAGAGCCTGATCTTCCTCGGAGACCAACTGCAGTGCCATCGGCTCGCAGGGGCTATTGGGCTGATGGATCCAGTATTCCACGTCGTCATCTTCCAACTCGATGAATCCCACACTGTTCCAGCGGCGGACCGAGAGAAGGTATTTGGGATCGATGGGGAAAACGACGGGCCAAGACATTGAGTCGAGCGAGCGAAGGGCACCGCCCTTGTTGGCGACATCCTCGGTGAGGTCTTGCTCGATCTCGGCTTCAGGGCTGGCCAAGGGCCGCAAACGAACTTCGCGGGCCCGGAGTTCCACCACGAAGGGCTGTTGATAACTGTAGGACATGGCGCGCGCCCGCAGGACCAGGTCCTCGATGCCGTGGTGCGTCTCCCGGATCTCCTTCTCGATCTGCGGCGAGGAAATCATGTAAATCGCCGTGCCGAAAACCATTCCCGTGATAGCCAGCACAAACACCAGTTCGATCAGGGTGAACCCGCATCGGAGTCCATCCTGATAGGACGGGTGGGAAGAATGGCGCATGAAGATGGGAGGGCGCAGACTAGTCCTGATTGCTCATGTCGTCCTCGGTCCCAAACTTGCGGTCGGGTCCGGCCGAGATGATCTCGGGAGCGCTCTCGTCCTTGGAACCCGGGAACTGGTATTTGTATTTGGTTTTCCATGGGTCAAAGAGAGCTTCTTCTTTTTTCACGATCTGGACCCAGCGACGCGGACGGGGCGCGCTGGTCGGCTTCTCGTAAAGCGCTTCGAGGCCCTGCTCGGTCGACGGATAGGCTCCGCCGATATTTTTATATTGTTCCAACGCGGACTCAAAAGTGGTCATGTCTTGGTCAGCCGTTCCGATCGCGGCCGTTTCACTGATTCCCCCCATGGTGTAAATGGCACCACCGAGGATGAGGCCAATGATGCCCATCACGATCACCATTTCAAAAAGACTGAAACCCTTGGCCATCGGCGACCCCGCGTGCTTTCTTTGATTCGCTTGAATTTTCATGTTTTTGTGAGGAAGAATCTACATTGATGGAAACGCCAATCGACTGAAAAGTTGTCGGTTCTTTCGAGATTCGCGCTGAAAAGTGCCCTCTTTCGAGTGATGGGCAACCCTTTCCCTCCTCAAGAGTTTGATTTAGAAAGCGTTTTCGACCAAATGAACATCGGGGTGCTCTCCTTCCTCCAGGACAATCTCCACAACATCATACCGCCATGAAATCTCCCGGCGGATGTCCTGTTTTTTTTCGAGATCGAATTCCCGGCCCAGCAAGCGGAGCCATTCGGTGGCCCCGCGGATGATGAGAGCCTGCTTATTCGCATTCACCGCCCGCATTGGCCGTCCGAAGTCCCGTCGCGTCCTCGTCTTGACCTCGACAAAGACCAAAAGGTCGAGTCCCTCACCGCCCCGCATCACGAGGTCGACCTCCCCGCCCTTGGGGGCCCGGAAATTGCGGTGGAGGAGTTTCCATCCCCGGGCTTGCAGGAAGCGGGCCGCGATGCGTTCTCCGAGATCCCCGATTTCGCGAGGCGAGCGCTTACCCAAGCGGCAGGGTAAGTTGAGCAACGGGCTGGAACGAGCGACGATGGATCGGGCACGGACCCAGAGTCCGGAGGGCTTCGAGATGCGCTTTCGTCCCATATCCTTTGTGCCGTTCAAATCCGTATCCGGGATAGCGTTTGGCCGCCTCCCGCATCACCCGGTCACGGGTCACTTTGGCAAAAATGCTCGCGGTGGCAATCGAAAGACTCTTCGAATCCCCTCTGACAATTCCTTGATGGGGAAAGGGGAACTCCGGAACGGCGAGTCCATCGATCAAACACATCCCAGGCTCAACCCCGAGAGCCCGGACCGCCCGGACCATCCCGAGATGAGTTGCCCTGAGGATATTTTTCTCATCGATTTCCGCCGCCTCGACCAGGCTGACCGCCCAAGACAACCCCTCGACCTCCTGCAATTCTTCAAACAGGCTCTCCCGTCTGGTCTCGCCGAGCTTTTTGGAGTCGTTGACCAATGGATGAGAAAATCCGGGCGGAAGAATCACCGCCCCCACTGAAACCGGACCAGCCAAGGGTCCCCGGCCCGCCTCATCCACCCCGACCACAAGCCCAAGCGGGGCGTGTTTTTCTTCCAATTCCAAATCTGGCATGACCACGCCGGGATAGCCTCCGCGCCGCCCCCTGTCACGCGATCAGTCCCTCCTCGGGATTTTCCAACTTGTGAACACTCACTTCGCCCTTACTCTTCGCAGCATCTCCTTCCACCATTGAAAAAGCACGTCATCATCATCGGGGCCGGACCGGGCGGACTGACCGCCGCCATGCTTCTCTCGCATCGCGGTTACCGTGTCACCATCCTCGAAAAAAACAGCCGGGTGGGCGGACGCAATGCCCGACTGGAACTAGGCGACTATTCCTTCGATACCGGCCCGACCTTCCTGCACCAGAAATTCACTCTCGATGAGGTCTTCGCCGAGGTCGGACGCAAAAGCGAGGACTACCTCGACTTCGTCAAGCTCGATCCCATGACGCGTCTCACTTGGGGTGAGGTCTCACTCGAAACGAGCTGTCAGCGTGAAAAGATGTCCGCCAACATCGCCCGGGTCTTTCCCGGCGAGGAAGGGAACTTCGCCCGCTTCATGGACGATCACGCCGAGAAGCTGCGCACCATCTTTCCCTGCCTGCAGAAGCCTTATTCCAAGCTCAGCGCCTACCTCAGTCCGACGCTTTTCAAGGCTCTGCCTTACGTCGCCACCAAAAAGACGGTGATGGATGTCCTCGACGACTACTTCACCGACGATCGCCTCAAGCTGGCCTTCACCTTCCAAGCCAAGTATCTCGGGATGTCGCCGTGGAAATGTCCCGGCCTCTTCAGTATCCTGTCTTACATCGAATACGGTCACGGCATTTACCACACCCAGGGTGGTCTCTCGGAGATTTCCGAAAGCATGGCCCGGGTCGTTGACGAAGAAGGTGGCGAAATCCGCCTCGACACCGAAGTCCGTGAGATCAAATACCGGGGCCGGTCGGCGGCCTCGGTGGAACTGACCAACGGCGAGGTGTTGGAATGTGACGACCTCATTGTCAATGCCGACTACGCCCACGCCCGTAGCACCATTTTTGGAGCCCACAAGGAATCGCGGGAATCACTCCTCCGGAAGAAGTATTCCTGTTCGACCTTCATGCTCTATCTGGGGCTCGACAAGATCTACGAGGACCAACCGCATCACCACATCATCTTTGCTGAGGACTACCACAAGAACCTCCAGGAAGTCCTTGAAGGCCGCACGATCTCGCGTGACATGTCGGTCTATATCCGCAATTCCAGCATCACCGATCCCACCGTGGCCCCACCGGGACACTCCCAGCTCTATGTCCTGGTTCCCACCGTCAACACCCGCCATGGTCACGACTGGGAAGAGGAAAAGGCGGCCTACACCGAGCAAATCATCGATCGCATGATCGAAAAAACCAACATGAAGGACCTTCGCGAACACATCGTGGCCCAGACGGTCCTCACCCCAAAAGGTTGGCAGGACTCGGGCATCTTCCTCGGAGCGACCTTCAACCTCGCCCACACCTTGCGGCAGATGCTTTACCTCCGCCCGCAGAACAAGCTCAAGGGCTTCGACAATCTCTACCTCGTCGGGGGCGGCACCCATCCCGGCAGCGGCCTGCCCACCATCTTCGAGAGCGGACGCATCACCGCCAACCTGATCGACCAAGCGAACGGACGGTCACGCGACCGCATCGACTACGCGACCGAGATTCTTCACCAGACCGCCTCCTGATCGCCCCTTTCTACCGCAGGAACTTCCGCACCCAACGATAAATATTACAGTAAGGCGGGAGCATTTCCCCGAAGTCCTTTCGGGTGAGGTATCGTCGCATGATCGCCCGGGGATAGCTGAGCGACTCGACTCCAAAGCGTCCCCGATAACGGCCAAAGCCGCTCGCCCCGACTCCGCCCAGAGGCAATTTCAGCTGTGCCGACTGCTTCATGGTGTCATTCACACACACCGAGCCCGAAGCCAGCCTCCGGCTGACCCGATCCACAAAGGCGGGATTTTTGGAAAAACAATAGAGCGCGAGGGGATTTTCCAGGCTCCCGAGTCGCTCATGCAGATCGTCCCCATCCTCGTAACTCACCACTGGTAAGATCGGTCCGAAGACCTCCTCCATCATCACCTCGTCGTCCCACGCTGCTTCCGGTATCAGGCGTGGAGCGATCCGCCCTTTCGTTGGTTCATCTTTACCGAAGACCAGGGCCTTGTCCCCAGCAAGATCGAGGCAGCGCTCGGCATGCTTCGGCGAAATCATCCGCGCCATCTCATCCGCCCACGGCACCTCCTCCATGACCTGACAACAAGCTTCGACAAAGGACTCCCGCTCAACACTCGGCACGAGGACAAAATCCGGCGCGAAGCAAGTCTGTCCGGCATTGAAAAACTTTCCCGCCAGAACCCGTCGGGCCACCACCCTCCAATCCATCCCTCGATCCAGAACACAGGGGCACTTCCCCCCGAGTTCCAGGAGAACCGGAGTGAGTTGCTCCGCCGCCCGCCGTGCGACCTCGCGTCCCACCCGGGTGCTCCCGGTGAAAAAGATGAAATCGAACTTCTCATCCAACAAAGCTTGGGCATCCTCCACCCCGCCGGAGACCACCGCGACCTCTCCCCCCGGGAAGGCCTCCACGACCATTTCGGCGATCAACCGCTCGGCTGCTGGAGCCAACTCTGAGGGCTTGAGCACGACGGTATTGCCGGCCGCCAAAGCCGCTACCACCGGGCTCAAGGAAAGTTGCACCGGGTAATTCCACGGTGCGATGACGAGAACAACACCATACGGTTCACGATCGATCCAACTCCGGCAGGGCCAAAAATAAGGCGGCGAGACCACCCGTCGTCGCTTCAACCACCGGCCCAACTTTCGCCTCACCAGCCGAATTTCCTGCAAGAGAAAATGATACTCCGAGAGGTAGGCTTCCAGGCCCGGTTTGCCGAGATCCTCGGCCAGCGCCGCCAGTAGATCGTCCCGGCGTCGAATCACGACCTCCTCCAGTTGCCGGAGAAGTCGACGCCGCTGAGGCAAGCTACGCGTCCCACCACCGAGAAAACACTGCCGCGCCATTTTGACCGCCTGCCCCGCTTTCCCATTCATCACGTCGCTAAACTAAAACTGCCGACCCGGTTGACAAGAACGGACTGACAACGAAGATGGGGGCCAGTGAAAAGCTCTAGAGTTGTAGTCATCGGTGCCGGCCTCGGCGGACTCTCCGCCGCTATTTCCCTCCGGGCCGCGGGCTACGAGGTCGCGGTCTTCGAAAAGAATGAACACCTGGGCGGCAAGCTCAACCTCCTTGAAAAAGACGGATACACCTTTGACCTCGGTCCGTCCATCTTCACCCTGCCCCAGTTCTTCCGAGATCTCTTCGCCCGTGCCGGCAAAAACATGGAGGACTATCTACAACTCGATGCCGTCACTCCGCATTGGCGCAATTTCTTCGAAGACGGCACCACCCTCGACCTCTATCAGGAGGACGGCCCGATGAAAGCGGAGCTTTCCAAGCTCACGGGCGACCCCGACCGTCACTGGCAGGAATTGCAGGCCTTCCTCGATTACGCCCGCGGCCAATACGAAATCGTCAACCAAGGATATTTCGCGAAAGGTCTGGATAATCTCTGGGAATTTATCCGGCACTACGGATTCCAATTGCTCGGCGCCAAGATCGACTATCGAAGCACCATGGCCGGATCGATCGCCTCCCGCCTCAGCGACCCCAAACTCCGTCACATCTTTGAATACTTCATCAAATACGTCGGCTCATCCGCCCTGCAGGCTCCGGGCTACATGAACCTCATGCCCATCATTCAGTTCGATTACGGTCTCTGGTATGTCCGCGGGGGAATGTATGAACTGGCGAACGGTCTCGGCCGCCTGATGAAGGAAATGGACATCAAGGTGCACCTCGGGGCCGACGTGCAAACCATCACGAAATCCGGAAAAACGGTGAACGGGATCACGCTTGCCGATGGAACTCACCATCCAGCCGACCTGATCGTCAGCAATATGGAGGTCATCCCGGCCTACCAAAAACTCCTCCAGGAACCCGCTTCCTTCACCGACAAACTCGAACGCAAGTTCGCTCCGGCCTGTTCGGGAATCGTCCTGCACCTCGGCACCAACAAACCCTTTCCGCAACTCGCTCACCACAACTTTTTCTTCTCCGAAAATCAACACAAACACTTCGAAACAGTCTTCGAAAAACAGGAACTGCCCGAGGACCCAACCCTCTACGTAGTCGCTCCGACTCGCACCGATCTGAGCAAAGCACCCGAGGGAGGTGACAACATCAAGATCCTCCCCCACATCCCGCCTCTGCGAGAAAACTCCGGCGTGACCCACGACGACTATGTGGCCCTCAAGGAACGGTGCCTCGACAAGATGGAACGCTGCGGGATCACCGGGCTCCGGGACAGCATCGTGGTCGAAGATCTTCTCACCCCGGTCGACATCGAAAAAATGTATCGCTCAAATCGGGGCTCGATCTACGGCGTGGTCACCGACTGGAAACGCAATTACGGCTTCAAGGCCCCCAAAACCTCCGGCAAATACCACAATCTCTACTTCACCGGAGGTTCCACCAACCCGGGCGGAGGGATGCCCATGGTCATCCTCTCGGGACAAAAATGCGCCGACCGCATCATCGCCCGTCACCCCCTCGCCTGACCCGGCCACCCCGGACTCCGGCCCATCCTCCTCCCGGACCCGAAATGCTCGCCATTCTTCCAGCCGCTGCCTTTCTCATTTCCCTGGCAATCCTGTTCTCCCTCGCCCGACCCCGTCGCCTCCCCCAGGCCACCGCTCCGGCCGATGCCATCTCGATTGTCATCCCCGCCCGAGACGAAGAGGAAAACATCGCTCGCCTTCTCACCACCCTGAAGGCCCAATCCACCTCGCCACTCGAAATCATCGTGGTCGATGATCAATCAGCCGATCGCACCGCCGAAGTGGCCCGTGATCTCGGAGCCACCGTGATCCCCGGCAAGGAGATGCCTCCAGGCTGGAAAGGAAAAACCTGGGCCTGCCAACAAGGAGCCGAGGCCGCCTCTGGCGAGTGGCTCCTTTTCCTCGATGCCGACCTGACTTTCCTGCCTGACGCCCTGGCCCGCCTCGCGGCCCTGCTGCCCAGAAATCAGGTGCAATCGGTCTGCCCCTATCACCGCGTTGTCCGCCCTTACGAACAACTCTCGGCCTACTTCAATGCCATCACCTTGGCCGGAGTGGACGCGTTCGCGTTGACCCCATCCAAGGTGGCAACCCTCTTCGGACAGGTGTTTCTCATCCGCAAAGACCACTACCAGAAGGCCGGGGGACACGAGGTCGTTAAAAATGAAATCCTCGAAAACTACCGCCTCGCCCGACTCATCCGTGACCAAGACGTCGGAATCCAACACGCCTTGGGACGGGGTGCGATCGAAATGCGCATGTTCCCTGCCGGGCCCACCCAGTTGATCGAGAGCTGGAAAAAGGGCTTCCTCGCCGGTGCCTCCCAAGCCCCACCCCGGGCCCTCGTGACCATCTCGCTCTGGCTGACGGGTGGCATGATCTTGATCGGCTCGCTGCTCACCGCCCCTTTTTTCCCTCCCCTCTTCCTGAAGGTCACCGCCGCCGCGTCTCTCGGGTATGCCCTTCTCTCCTTCCACGCTTTCCGCCTCGGCGGAAATTTTTCTTTTCTCGCCGCCCTCTTTTTTCCAATCACCCTCCTGTTTTATCAGGCCCTTTTTTTGATCGCACTCATCGATCAAAAAAGGGGGCGCAAACAAACCTGGAAAGGCCGCACCCTGTCTTGAACTGCCATGTGGTTCGAATTTTCCTACCTCACCATCGCACTGCTCAACTGTCTCGGAATCCCGCTCGTTCACCTCGGGGCAGCCTGGTGGTGCGAGCAGCTCGAGGACCGACACTTCATCCGCCCTCTTCCCCAAGCTCCCCGGCAACCCGGGCTGATCTACGAGAAGATCTTCCTCATCAAACGCTGGAAACACCTCCTCCCGGACGGGGCACCTCTGTTCGATGGCTTCCCGAAGAAAAAACTGGAATCCACCGAGCCCGAATACCTCCGCAAGTTCATCCTCGAGACCCGGCGTGGGGAATTCTCGCACTGGCTCCAATGGGTCCTCATTTCGGGCTTCACGATCTGGAATCCCTTCCCCGCCAACCTCATCATTCTGCTCTACGCCGCACTCTCAAACCTGCCCTGCCTGCTCAACCTGCGCTACACCCGAATCCGCCTCATCCCGGTCCTCCACAAGCAACTCAGGCAAAGAAGTGACAATACAATCGTCATTCTCTAAACCACCCTACGGCTGAAGGGTTTGCCCCAGGTAATCTCGGTGGTTCTTTGACTCCGCCGGTTCAGTTTGATGATTGAGCCAGAAGCCTCTACAGCTCCTGACTTTTTCGCCAACCTAAATTGCGCTGGAAACTTGAATCCAAGGGTATAAAAACACAGTATCGCGAGCCCAAGTGGGGGACCTCCGGAACGCAATGATTGGAAGAGCGGAAAAAGGAATCATGATCACCACTGGGATATTTTCCGAAGACGCCAAACGTGAAGCAGCAAGAGAGGGGGCTCCGCCCATCGAGTTAGTCGACGAGAATGAACTCGTTCGAATGCTTGAAAAAGAAGAAATAGGAGTTCATCCAAAAACGGTATACGAAATTGACCACTCCTTCTTCAAACCCTATTTCAACGACTAAAGCCGCGTGAAGTCATCGCAACGCACCCGCAAGCTACCGCGGTCTAGATTCTGACAACAGAGTCACCCGTTCTTCTCAAGCAGCTGAAGCCGCCCCTATCAGGCGCGAGAGAGAAAATCAAGTAAAAGCCGTACTCCCACTCCGGTGCCCACCGGGCCTCCCTGATAGTCGCGATCGCTGGCTCCCCAGGCGGTCCCTGCAATATCAAGGTGGACCCATGGAATCTCGCCCACGAAATAGGACAGAAAGGCCCCGGCAGTGCAAGAACCGGCCCCGGTCGAAGGACTCCCGATATTTTTCAGGTCGCCCACGGTTCCCTTCATGTCTTCCTTGTGAAGGTCGATGATAGGCATGGGCCAGACCGCTTCTGATGTCGCTTTACCCGATTCCACGAGCGCGTCGAGGAGATCCTCATCATTTCCCATCGCCCCGGTGATCTCGTGTCCCAGAGCGACCACCATTGCGCCCGTCAGGGTGGCGAGATCAATGATGGCATCCGGCTTGACCTTCTTCCCGGCATAAACGAGAGCATCGGCCAGAATCAAGCGTCCTTCGGCATCAGTATTGAGAACCTCGATGGTCATGCCATTCCCCGCCGTGACCAGGTCACCGGGCTTGATTGCTCCGGCATCCACCATGTTTTCAGAGGTGGGAATCAAGCCATGCACTTCCACACTCGGAGCGAGACCAGCCAGTGCCGAAAAGGTGCCAAGAACGGCGGCCCCACCCGACATGTCATATTTCATTTCATCCATGCGGGCCGAGGGCTTGATACTGATCCCGCCACAATCAAAGGTCAGACCTTTGCCGACCAGACAAATCCGCTTTTTGGCCTTCTTCTTCGGCTTGTAGCTCAGATGGATGAGGTAGGCCGGTTCGGAAGACCCCTGCGACACCCCCAACAAAGCACCCATGCCTTGTTTTTTCATTTCTGCTTCGTCGATGATCTTGACCGTCACCTCCGATGCCCCGCGGGCAATCTTGCGCGCTTCGGCCACGAGGTCGCGCGGGCGCATCAGGTTGGCGGGCGTATCCTGCAAGCGCCGAGCCAGAATGTTCCCCTTGCCAACCCATTCGCCTTCCTTCGCGCCCCGGTTGAAGTCGCTTCCGGAGTGAATCACGACCTTTCTCAGTGAAGGCTTGGAGGCCTCGCTTTTGAAATCAAGCAAACGATAGCTCCCCATCACGATCCCTTCGGCCAGAGCTTGCCCCATGGTGCGCGCCTCTTTCTTCTCCCACAAATCAATTGTGAAAGTGACGGCTTTACCCTCGGTCTTTTCGGCTTTTTTGACCGCGATCGCGGCCGCCCGTCGCACCGTTTCGGGATCGTCGTCCGACCCCAGACCAATCGCGAGCACCCGCGTCGCCGGTCCTTCGATGACATCCACCAAGCGTGTTTCCCTTTTTTTCCCGCCAAAAGCCGCAAGAGCACGCCCCGGCACCTGCACGCCGGGCGGGAGAACGGGCATCTCCCCCTCTTTCGAAAACACCACCAGAAGATCGGTCTTTGCCACCTTGGACTTTTTCGTCTTGAAGGAAATTGTCATGGAAAGGTGATGACGAAGCCGAGCTCCGAAGACCAGAGGAATCTGAGCCCTGTGCCGATTGCGAAAGACAGTGATTGACCGGCGATGAACATTTCCGAGAATTCGACCAACCCAGATTCATCTCCTCCCCATGATCCTCTCTCACCTCACCCTGCGGAGTCTTTTGATCCTTTCCGCCGTCGCTGTCCTCTCGACCGCCTTCGCAGCCGCGCAGGCTTCCAAACCCCGGGTCAACAACGAACAACCCGAAAAGGTCACCGGGCAAGTGAAAAGAATCCATCCTCATGCCCTCAAGCTCATCCTCAACGGTCAAAAAAAGGAGGCGATCGCGTATCTCAAGGAAGCCGAGACGGCCAGGGTCAATCAAGACCATACCCAGCTCCTTCTTGACATGGCCAACGACAAAGAAGGGGCTTGGCAGCTCGACGCTGAAACCTGGCCGTGGCCGCGCACGCTGGCTGACACGTCACTCAAAAAGGAGGCCGCGACCGATCGTTTCACCATCGCCTTTGGCGGTGGCTCGGGATACGTCCCGGACCACGAACGGATGTGGGACACCATTCGGGCCCTGGACCCACGCGCCCTTCTTTTGCTCGGCGACAATGTCTACATCGACGACCCGGAGACTCCAGCGATGCAGCGCTTCCACTACTATCGCCGACAAAGCCAACCCGAATGGTCTCGGCTCGCCAAACAGGTCCCGGTCTACGCGATCTGGGACGACCACGACTTCACCACCAATGACGGCTGGGGTGGGCCGGAAGTCGACAACCCGGCTTGGAAACGCGAGGTTTGGAAGATCTTCAAGGAAAACTGGGACAACCCGTCCTACGGAGGCGGCGAGGAAACCCCCGGTTGCTGGTTCGACTTCAGCCTCGGCGAAGTTCACGTGATCATGATCGACGGACGCTACTACCGCGAATCCCCGAAGTCGGAGAACCCCTCGATGCTCGGGCCGGTGCAACTGGCCTGGCTCAAAAAAGCCCTGGTCAAGCCAGCCAAGTTCAAGGTCCTTTGTTCCAACGTCCCTTTTGCCCCCAACGTGAAGCGCGGGTCCAAGGACACCTGGGACGGCTACGCCGGCGAACGGGCCCAGATCTACCAATTCATCGCCGACCAAAAGATCCCGGGAGTCATTCTGCTCTCCGCGGACCGCCATCGCTCCGACGCCTACAAGATCGAGACCGGCATCGAGGGCATGTATCCGCTTTACGAATTCAGTTCCTCCCGCCTCACCAACCAACACGTCCACCCGCTCATCAAATCCTCCCTCTTCGGATACAACGACAAGCAATCCTTCGGCCGCGTCGACTTCGACCTCACCACCCAGGACCCCTCCGTGAAATACACCATCGTGAATATCGACGGGAAAGAGATCCACTCACTCGAGGTCAAGCATAGCGAGCTGAGGGTGAATTGAATCACGGCCGCGCGAAAAAGGAAAAGGACCACGGTTGTTCCGGAACCGGTCACCCCCTGAAAAACACCTCTTCACCTCTCCCGAAATGTTTCCCCCCGGTCCTTCGTAAACCTTTGGGATCCGCGACCACCCATGCGCTTCGGCTTCTTCCTGATTTTCCTAACTTCCTGCCCGACCTCGGTCAGCGCCGATCTGCGGGAGGAACTGGAGCCTTTTTTGGATCAGCATTGTTATGCCTGTCACGACGACATCGATCAGGAAGGCGGGCTCAACCTTCTCGATCTCGAATTTGAAGCCGGGAATCGCGAGAATCGGGCGGTCTGGGAAAAGGTCTTTCATCGGGTCGAGTCCGGTGAGATGCCTCCCCAAAAGAAGACAAGGCCCGATCCCGAGACCCTCTCCCACTTTCTCACAAACCTGAAAGGCCCGCTCATCGAAGCGGACCGACGCGACCTCGCCCAAACCGGGCGCGTGCATGGCCGTCGTCTCACCGCGATCGAATACGAAAATGCCCTGCACGATCTCCTCGGCATCGATCTCCCGCTGGCCAACGAGTTGACGGCAGATGCCGACCAGGGCTTCACCACCACCGCCGACACCCAGCAGATCTCCCATTTTCATCTCAACAACTATCTCCGGGTGGCCGATCTCGCCCTCGAAGAAGCTTTCGGGCGGGCTCTCTCGGGCGACGAGACCTTCCGTCAGGAATTCTCGGCCCCGGAAATCTGTAGTCCGGGGAAGGGAAACAACCGGGGGCCTCAGTTGTGGAAGGGCCAAGCGATCTCGTGGTTTTCGCGATTGCAATTCGCCGGTCGCATCACCCGCACCCGAGTCCCGGCTAGCGGATGGTACCGCGTCACCATCCACAATTTGGAAGCAGTCAACCCCGGTCCCGACGGATCGACCTGGGGCACCCTGCAAACCGGCTCCGGCTTTTCCGACGAACCACTGCTTTATCCCATGGGGCTGGTCGAAGCGACTCGCGAAGCCAAAACCGTAACCTTTGACGGATGGATGCGCGAAGCCCACCTGCTCGTCTTGAAACCCAACGAAGCGGGCCTGAAAAGCCTGCCCAGCAAAGGGGGTAATTTCACCTTTGAGGATCGTGATTTCGCGAAGGCGGGCTTCACCGGATTCCGGTTCGACCGGATCACCATCGAGCGCATTTATCCCAATGCCTCGCGTCGCCTCGTTCAAACCCTCCTCTTCGGCGACCATGATCCTGCGAATGCCGCTGCTGATCCATCCGCAGCCCTCGATCCCCTCCTCATCCGCTTTGCGTCGCGGGCCTTTCGACGCCCGATCACCCCGGCACTCATCCGACCCTATCAAAAGCTTGCAAAGCACGAGATCGAAGCGGGCCAGTCCTTTGAGCATGCCTTGCGTCGGGCCTATCACGCCATCCTCTGCTCCCCTTACTTTCTCACCTTCGTGGAAGACCCCGGGCCGCTCGATGACCACGCCCTTGCGGCCCGCCTGAGTTTCCTCCTCTGGAAGACCCTGCCTGATGGCCCGCTGCGACGATTGGCCGACGAGGGAAAACTGCGCGACCGGCAAATCCTTCATCAGGAAATTGCCCGCCTCCTCGCCCACCCCAAGGCCGAACGCTTCATCCGGGATTTCAGCGACCAATGGCTCGACCTCCGCCACCTCGACGCGACCCAGCCCGACCCGGGACGCTTCCGCAATTTCGACCTTCCGCTTCAGCTTTCCCTGGCGGAAGAAACCCGCGCTTTCCTGTCCGCTCTCATTCGGGAAAACCGCCCGGTCACCCAACTCCTGCACTCCGACTTCGGCTTTCTCAACACCCGGCTGCGCGACCACTACGGTCTCAAGGAGGTCAAGCTCACCCTCGGTCACGGTCTGCAGCGAGTCCCCCTCGCGCCCGAACAACGCTCGGGCCTCCTGACCCAGGCCTCCATTCTGAAAGTCACAGCCGATGGCTCCGTCACCTCGCCGGTCCTGCGCGGAGTCTGGGTGAACGAACGAATTCTCGGCCGCACCATCCCCCCCCCTCCCGAAAACATCCCGGCCATCGAACCCGACATCCGGGGAGCGGTCTCCATCCGCGACCAACTTGCCAAACACACCGATGCGACCAGTTGCGCCAGTTGCCACGACAAAATCGACCCGGCAGGATTTGCGCTGGAAAGTTTCGATCCCATCGGACAATTCCGCAGCAGATATGGTAGCAAAAAGGATTCGGCCAAGGTCGATCCGTCCGGACGCACTCCCGATGGCGAGGCCTTCGACTCCTTTTGGGCCTGGCGGAAAATCTACCTGCGCCAACCCGAGAGGCTGGCCCGCGCTTTTGCCACCCAGGTCCTCAGGTATGGGGTGGGAGGTGACCTGCGCTTCAGCGACCGACCGCACCTCGAGCTCATCCTCGACCAGGCCGCCCGCAAAAACCACGGACTTCGCTCTCTCATTCACGCGGCCCTCGCCAGCGACATTTTCCTCCATAAATAGCTCCTCTCCACCATGCACATCTCCACCCGTAAAGCCCTCCCCCGACGCAGTGTCCTCAAACAAGCCGGCGTGGTCCTCGGCCTCCCTTTGCTGGACGCCATGACTCCGGCCTTCGGAGCCTCACCCCCGCCCAACCCCAAACGCTTCGTCGGAGTCTCGCTCTCCCTGGGCCTTCACAATCCCTACCTTGTTCCCAAAGATGATGGCACAAGCTACACTCCATCGCCTTACCTCAAATCTCTTCAAGATCTTCGCGAGAAATTCACCATCATCTCCGGCACCTCGCACCCGGGGGTGAAGGGCGGCCACACCGCCGAAGCCTCAATCTTTTCAGCCTGCCCGATGAGAAGGGGGAGCAACAGCAAGAATACCATTTCACTGGACCAATACATGGCCAAGTACCTCGGTGACCAAACCCGTTTTCCCTCTCTCGTCCTCAACACCGCCAGCCAGCGCTCGCCCTCTTATGCCGAGAATGGCGCGATGATTCCGGCGATCGACGACCCACGGAAGCTCTTCGCCACCCTCTTTACCAGCGACTCCCAAGAAGCCCGAAAACAACAAAAGGACATCGCCCGCAGCGGACAATCAATCATGGACATCCTGCGCTCGGAAACGAAAGCACTCGAGCGCCAAGTCGGTCCCGGTGACCGGGAAAAACTCGACGAATGGTTCACCTCGGTTCGCGAACTGGAGCGCCGCCTCAAGGCCAACGAAGCCTGGATTGACACCCCGAAGCCAAAGATCGGCGCGCCCCCCGTCGCGCCCGATCGCAACAACGCCCCTGATATCATGCGAGCCTTTCTCGATACGGTTTTCCTGGCCCTGCAAACCGACTCGACCCGCTTCGTCACTCTCCACTGCGCAGGCAATTCGGTGCGCGCTCTCGAGGGAGTCGAGGAATCCTACCATTCTCTTTCGCACCACGGACAGAGCGGCAACAAACTGGAACAACTCGCCATCGTGGAAAAAGCCACGATCGACCATTGGGGTGACTTTCTTCGCAAGCTCCGGGAAGCCCACCTGATCGACGACACCATGGTCCTCCTCACCTCCAACCTCGGCAATGCCTCGTCACACGACAACCGCAATATGCCCGTCCTCTTCGGCGGTGGCGGCTACCGTCACGGTCGCCACCTCGCTTTCAGCACCACTCACAATTATCCCCTCCCAAACCTTTATCTTTCGATGTTGCAAAACCTCGGGATGGAAGTCGAAAAATTCGCGACTTCAACTGGAACGATGAAAGGGCTGCTGTGAGATCTTGCCAGAGAGCGACGGGATGAGAGGAGTCGGCTTCAGGTTTTCAGTTCTGCCACAAACGCTTTCCCGATCAACTCCCGGAGCCGTGAGATCTCCGTGGCCGAGGTCTTCGCGATAAAGCCCTTGTTGTGCGCAAAGTGGACATCCTCCTCTCCGCCCACCAGGGTGTATTCCATGCGCTTGTCATCCTTGAAACGCCCGAGGCCGTATCCGCTTCCTCGGCGATCGGGATAGACCAAGGCCACCACGTCATCCTCCAAACCGAGATCCTCGACATAGCGTCCCAAACCCATCGAGGGCTCCTCGGGCAAGGGATCAGTCCGGGGCAGAAAGACCGCTTTTTTCCCTCCCGCCAGTTCCCACACTTCGCAATGTTCCGCTAAAAACTCCAATCGTTCCTTCATTCCCTTGACGTAGTCGAGGGTGTCCTCGCCGATCATCGACATGACCTCATACAGCGGTTCGCCGTCCCGGTGCTCGTCCATCGAGGCAAAGCGACGAAGCAGGGTGATGTCGATGGGGGAATTCAGCTTCGACATGGTCTCGCGCTCGATCCCGAGCCACTGCGCGGTGTCGTTGGGCCCCCGGGTGTCGATGACCTCGGCCAGCTCAAGCCATTCGCAGAACTTGCGGGCCTCGTCGTAAAGATTCATCGACTTCAAAACCAGACTCAAGGCACACAAAGGTTCGGCATCGCGGGGAAACTGATGATGATCGAAGTTGTTCTTCTCGGCATTCCAATCCATTCCAACGTCCACCACCGCCGTTTCCTCATCGGCAAGGTCCTGCGCAGTCGGGTCCCGACGAAAGATCGGGGCGCGGTATTCCGCCACCAAGAGGGCACAGGCCAGGAAATCATCCTTATGAGCCCCACCGGGATGAACTACGATTTGTCGGATCATGGAAGCGGACTTACCTTCTCTGGCCCACCACCTCAACCCTCAATGAAAGTCTCCGTAATCATCCCCGCCCACAATGAGGAGAACTACCTCCCCGGTGGGCTCGAAGCGGTGGCCGCAGCCGCCCAAATCTGCCCGTGCGAGGTGGAAACGGTGGTGGTGCTCAACCGCTGCACCGACCGTACCGAGGAGATCGCCCGCCAAGCCGGAGCAGTCATTGCCCACGAGGATGCCAAGAATCTCTCCCACATCCGCAATGCCGGGGTGGCCGCCTCATCAGGCGACATCATCGTCACCGTCGATGCCGATTCCCGCCTCCATCCGCATTTTCTACGGATCGTGGTGGAAAAGCTGGCTTCCGGAAAATACTGCGGCGGCGGAGCTTTCGTCCTTCCCGATCGCTGGTCCCTCGGCATCATCGTCTGTGGACTCATCGTGGCCCGCCATCTCGCCAAATTCCGCTTATCTTTCGCCGCCTTCTGGACCACTCGCGACGCCTTTGAAGCCATCCAGGGATTCAACCCGGACTTCGTCACCATCGAGGATGTCGACTTTGCCCTTCGCCTCCGCGACCATGGACGGTCCAAAGGGCAAAAATGGGGCACAGTATGGTCGGCCCCCCTCGTGACCTCCTGTCGCAAGTTCGACCAATACGGTGACTGGCACCTCGTCCGCGATCCCGGCTTCATCAAGCGCGCCCTTATCGGCACCGACCGGGAAATCGCCGACGAATACTGGTATGACCAACGGGGAGGCTGACCGCATCACCCCCCTCGGGACTGGGCCGACTGAAAAGACACAACCCTTTTGGGGTTCTCATAGCACCGCCCCTCTTTCCAGATCGGCCCAGCCAATCAAAAGAACTCTCCCTTCTTCTTCCAATGTTCCCTATCCGAGCTGGCCTTTTCGCAGTTCGAGGTCATCCTGATTCTGTGGAAACGGCGTCCCAATTTGGCTCACTGATCAGACTTCTCGATGACGAGAACGAAGAGGTCCAACAGGGCATCCAGCGCGCCTTGCTGGAATACGAAGGCGATGCCTCCCACGATCTCGCCGCGCTCGGGATTCATCTCAAATCGAGGGAAGCCAAACTTCTTTCCAACTCGCTCCACGCCGGACGCCAAAAGCTGCTTCGTGAAAACTGGGCCATGCCGGCCGGTAGCCTGCGCGATCCAGATGGCGACTACGAAACCTTCGAGTCCCTCCTGCGCCTGATCTCAGATTTCCTCCACGACGGGGTGACCCTGCGCCCGAGCCTCTCAGACGAACTGGACCTCCTCGCGCGCGACGCCGAACCGGAAATCGCCACCCCGCTCGAGCTGGCCCGCTGGCTCTTCGACTCCAACCGCTTCGTCGGAAATCGGGTCGCGCCCTTTGACCCGCGGAATTCCGACCTCGCGTGGTGCCTTGACGAGGAACAAAGCAACCCGATCGGTCTTTCCATCATCTACCTTCTGGTGGCCCAACGACTCGACCTCCAAGTCTACGGCGTCAACTACCCGGGCCACTTCCTCACCCTGATCGACACCCCCGATGGTCCCACCCTCATCGATGCCTTCCACAACGGGCGGCCCATCCTTGTCAAAAAACTCCTCGCGGACCACCCCGAGCTTTCCTCCCAAGCCACGAAAGCGATCCGGCAACCGTGCTCGCTCTCGGCCATGCTCCTGCGCGTCCTCACCAACCTCAATCTCGCTTTCAACAAAGCCGGCCGCCCTGACGATGCCGAGATCATCCAGGACCTCATGAAAACCGTCGGCCGATGATCACGAAAGCGACCCGCCTCACTCTCGGCGACCATTCGCTGCACCGACTCACCCTCGAACCCATCACGGCACCACAAGGAGGCCTTGTCTTTTTTCACGGACAGGGAGATTTCATCGATCGCTACCCGCCTATCCTCTCGCCCTTTGTCGACGTGGGATACCGTTCTGTCCTGACCGACTTACCCGGGCACGGTCGTTCGTCGGGCAAACGGGGCCACGTGCCCGGGCTCTCTTTTATCGATGAACTTCTCGCCGATTCGCTCGACCAACTCGAGGGGCCACTCATTGTTGCGGGCCACTCGATGGGCGGTCTCATGGCCCTGCGCCTCCTCCTTCTCAATCCCGGCCGATTCCAAGCGGCCTGGTTCAGTTCACCCCTCCTGAGTATCCTCGACCGCACCCACCCCATCCTCGCTCAAATCCTTCCCAGGCTGGCTCGCCTCATCCCACGATTCACCATCGGCACCGGAGTGACCAGCGAGCAATGTGGTGACTTCGGGGAGGGTCCTCGCACCGACCGACCGGAAGAAGGGGCCCTTTTCCACAGTCGTATTTCCCTCGGCTGGGGCGTCGAACTCTGCCGCGCTACCGAAACGGTCTGGCAAAAAATCGCCTGCGCCCCTCCCGCCACCCCGGTCCTCCTGACCCAGGGTGCTCAGGATCCGGTCTGCCCACCCGGGCTTCTCAAGGACCTCCTTGGCCAAGCCAGCTTCGACCGCAAGACCATCGAAATGATCCCGGAAGCCCTCCACGAACCCTTCAGCGGCTCCAGCCGCGAGAACTTCATGGCCCGCCTTCGCTCCTGGATCGAAACAACTCTTGTTACTTCCTGAACTCCATTTTCCGAAAACTTTCAGGCACTTCAAACGACCCACCTTTCTTGATCCTGAGAGGCTTCCGGTCATCGATCACCACCGAGCGCCAGCTTCCACCGCGCAGCGTGATGCGATAATGATCGTAGGTTGGCTTGAAGCCACCCGCCCTCTCTTGCGTCAGAACACCGTCTTCGAGAACAAAGGTCTTCCTGACGTGATCACCGTATCCGTCACCCTCGTCCTCGTAGAGACTGCCCGTCGCCTTCCCCTCATCGGGATAAAGATGGAGCTCCAAGTGATCAAGCGGAACGGCCGTGCTCGCTCGCACCGGTGAGAGCGGAAGAACGGTGCCGGCCCGAACCAGCAGGGGAGTGGAGTCGAGCGGGACATCGACCCAACGCTCCTCACCCCCAAAGACTTCCTCGGAAGTCCAGAAGTCATACCACCGCCCCTTCGGCGGATAAATCCATCGCCCCTCGACTCCCGGCTTGGAAATCGGACAGGTGAACAAGGCCGACCCGAGGGCAAATTCCTCGGCCCGGTTGTGACACTCGGGGTCCGAGGCGTCGAGGTAGATCAAGGACCGCAACATCGGTGCCCCAGTGCGGGTGTGTTCTTCGAAGAGGGTGTAGAGGTAGGGCAAGATGAGGTAGCGCAACTCGATGAACTTCTTGGAAATCGAGGTGTAGGGTTCACCAAAGGACCAGGGCTCCTGCTCGTTCTGGTCGCCCGAGCTGTGCACCCGGCAGAAGGGATGGAAGACCCCCATCTGCAGCCACCTCACGAACAATTCCCCGTCGGAACGTCCCGAGAAGCCCCCGATGTCGGTCCCGACAAAAGAGTAACCCGAGAGCGAAAGCCGCTGGCACTGGATGTTTCCGATACGGAGGTGTTCCCACGTGGACTCGATGTCACCCGTCCACGCCGAGCTGTAGCGCTGGGTCCCGGCGTAAGCCGACCGGGTGATGACAAAGGGCCGTTTACCCGGAAGTGCCCGGCGGATCCCCTCCTGAGTCGCGCGCGCCATCTGCATCCCGTAAACATTGTGCGCCTTGCGGTGCGAACACGGATGCCCGTCGAAATCATGACGCACATCGCGGGGAAAGGTCTTCGCCTCGTTGAAAACAGCAGGCTCGTTCATGTCGGTCCAGATCCCCGCCAATCCGGCCTCCTGCATGAAAGGAGGGAATAGATCCGCCCACCACTCACGCACCCGCGGGTCGGTGAAGTCCGGGAAGTGACAGGGCCCGGGCCAGACATTCCCGGTCATCAGGGGACCGTCCATCCGCTTGCAGAACATGCCCCCCGCCTTGCCTCGCTGGTAAATCTCGTAATCCGGGTCAACCTTGATCCCGGGATCGATGATGGCCATCAACTTGATACCCTTCTTCGCGAGCGAAGAGGAAAGACCTCCGGGATTCGGAAAGCGCCCTTCTCGCCGGTTCCAGGTGAAACAACGGAAGCCGTCCATGTAGTCGATATCCACATAGATGGCATCGCACGGAATCTTGCGGGTCTCGAATTCCCGGGCAATCGCAAGCACCTCGGTCTCGCTTTGATAGGACCACTTGCATTGGTGGAAACCCAGGGCCCAGAGCGGAGGCAGCTCGGGCGTTCCGGTGAGCCCGGCGTATCCCGCCACCACCTCCGGGACAGTTGGTCCCTTGATGAAATAATAGTTCATCTCCCCCCCCTGCGCCCAGAAGGTGCTCACCGACGAACGCTCATGCCCGAAGTCAAAATGAGACCGAAAGGTGTTGTCGAAAAAGATTCCGTAGGCCTTTCCGTGGTGCACCCCGATGAAAAAGGGAATGTTTTTGTAGAGGGGACTGGTTTCGGCGTTGTATCCATAGACGTCGCTCCCCCATAACTCGCGCCGCTGGCCCCGCAGGTTCTTGTGACCAGGAACGTCACCCAACCCATAAAAGTGCTCGCTCGACTGAATCACGCGGCTGGTCATGACGATCTCTCCTCCGAAGTCATCATTGCGATACCAGTGGAAGCCCTTTTCATCTTGCGAGAGCACCGTTCCGTCCGGATCCTCGACGCGCATCTTCAACCCCGCTTTCTGAAGAATAACCACCAAGGCATCGGTCCTGAGGACAAAGGCCTCCTCTTCCTCGGTGACTCTCGGAATCACCCGACCCTCATGCACCGCAGACGAGACGGCGTAAGAAAAATCCTCGGAAAAATCCCCGCCGGGCGCAAAGCGGAACCGCACAACTTCTTCGGAGGGAAAAGTGACCGCAAGGGCACAGAGATTTTCACACCAAAAGAGGACCTGCCCGCCCGTCTCACTGTAGGCCACCACCTGCCCCGGGAAAAGCTCACCCGCTTCCGCTGGCATCCCGGTCTCAAGGTAGTTATCCTTCTCAAAGGTTGTTGATTCGTCGGTCTCCATCCGGGGGGAATCCAAGCACAAGGCATGCCTACCGTCACCGTTGACGATCGATCTCCAACCGCTTTTTTTACCCTTCCACCATTTTTCAAATCCATGGCCAAACCTCGTGTCCTCATGCTGGGATGGGAGTTCCCCCCTCTCGTCAGCGGGGGCCTTGGCGTGGCCTGCGAGGGATTGGTGGAGGCTCTTCGAAGGACGACCGAGCTCACCCTGATGATTCCGCACGAGCCGAAAATCCCGACCCCCTCTCCTATCGTGAGCCTCCCGCTTTCCCCGTATCAGGACCGGCCCAGCGATCTCTACGGGCCGAACCTGCCCGACGCGATCGAACATTTCAGCGCCCACGCCGCCGCCCGCGCTGACGCACTCGATTTCGACCTCATCCACGCCCATGACTGGCTGACCGCCCAAGCGGGCCTCGCCATCAAGGCTCGCACCGGCAAGCCCCTCGTCTTTCACCTTCACTCGCTCAACCACGACCGCGTCGGACCGAAAAAAGGCGGTTGGATCGATGACCTTGAGCGCACCGCCATCCAGAGGGCCGACCTCGTCGTGGCTGTCAGCCAATACACCCGTAACATCTGCCTCAACCACTACCGGGCAGATCCTGAAAAAACGGTCGTGGTGCACAATGGCCTTCGACCCGCCCTCCCCTATCGCTCGCCACGGCCCTTTCCAGAAAGCCTCGTCATCTTTGTCGGGCGCCTCACCTCGCAGAAAAACCCCGCTCACTTCCTGGAGATCGCCCGACGGGTCCTCGACCACAACCCGAGGGTCCGCTTCGCGCTGGCCGGGGCCGGGCCTCAACTCCGCAGCCTCATGGCCCAGGCGCTCCGGCTCGGGATTTCCGACAAAATCCACTTCACCGGCTTTCTCGATCGAAAGCAGGTTCATCACCTTTACTCCATGGCCGATGTCT
>JALQTQ010000220.1 GCA_023263995.1 Akkermansiaceae bacterium
CCATCAGGGCTGGCTTCTCCAAGGTCATTTTCGTGATTCGCGAGGACTTCGCGGACGCCTTCCGCGAGTCGGTGGGGTCCCGCTTTGCCGGAAAAATCGAGGTGGCCTACGCTTTTCAGAAGCTCGACGACCTGCCCGCTGGGTATGCCGTGCCCGAGGGACGGGAAAAACCCTGGGGCACCTCCCACGCCATCCTCGCCGCCCGCCACGAAATCGACCGCCCCTTCGCGGTGATCAATGCTGACGACTTTTACGGAGCCGATGCCTACCAACAAGCCGCGACCTTTCTCACCTCGCCCCCTCCTCAAGAGGGTCGTGAGAACTACGCCATGGTGGGATACCGCATCATCAACACCCTCTCCGCCCACGGTGCGGTCAACCGCGGGATCTGCCAGATCGAGGACGGACTCCTCAAAGGGGTGGAGGAAGTGGTGGAGATTTCGCGTAAGGACACCGACCAGATCGAGGGCCGGGGAATCGACGGACGCGCTTGCCTCATCGACGAAGAGGTCGTGGTCTCGATGAATCTTTGGGCTTTCCCACGCTCTTTCCTGGATCGCCTGATGGAGCACTTCACCTCTTTCCTCGCCGAACATGGCGGGAAACTGAAAAGCGAATGCTACATCCCGACCGCCGTCGACGATCTCGTCCACCGGGGCGTGGCGGACTGCCACGTCCTTGAGACCTCGTCGTCCTGGTTCGGGGTGACCTATCCCGCCGACAAACCACACGTCGAGGCCAGCATCGAGGCCCTGGTGGCGGCGGGCGAATACCCCACCCCACTCAGCTGACCATGCCCTCGTCCCGCACCAGCACGATCCAACGATGGTCGGAGGGCCTCACCGAGACGGTCAACGACCAACTGGCGATCGAGGAGCCCCTGCAGGTGGTGGTCGACGGACGACCGCTCGCGGTGCTCATGCGCACGCCCGGCGACGACCATTCCCTCGTCACCGGTTTTCTCCTGACCGAAGGCATCATCGTACGAAGAGAACAAGTGCGCCGGATTGATCTGGAGGCCCGTGACAATCACGCCCTCGTTTTTCTAAGCGACGATCATGAGTGCGATTGGGAACGACTGACCCGGCATCTTTTTTCGGCCTCCTCCTGTGGTCTCTGCGGCAAGGCCACCATCGAGGCCATCTTGCAATCGCATCCTGCCATTGAAGAAAAACCTGACTTCGATCCTGAAATCATCCAGCAGGCCCCCGGCCTCCTGCGGACGGCTCAGGCCAATTTCGAGACCACCGGAGGGCTTCACGCCTCGGGAATCTTCTCCCAAAGCGGGGACCTGCTACTCCTCCACGAGGACGTCGGCCGACACAATGCCCTCGATAAGGTGATCGGCGAAGGCCTGATCAGGGGGCTGGATTTCTCCCACTGCTTCCTTCTCGTATCGGGACGTATTTCCTTCGAGCTCATGCAAAAAGCTCTCGCCGCGCGCCTTCCCTTGGTAGCCGGGATTTCGGCCCCTTCCTCGCTGGCGGTGGAATTTGCCCGCACCTCGCATCAATCGCTCATCGGCTTTCTCCGACCGCCATCAATGAACTACTACGCCTGACCCCATCGGCGAATCCGCTCATTCCGCTCATTTTTCACATGGGCCTCATCAAGCCTTCACAGACGCAGGGAAAGCTCCCGCCAAGATGACTGATCCAACATTCCAGCCACCCGAAAGCAAACCACTACCGCCCCTCCCCGAAGAGAAGCCCGTAACGCCCCTGAGCGGTCATTCCTTCTCGGAAGTCTTCGAAGGTCTGCTCAAATCACCGCAGTCCCTTATCGCGGCAATCGCGAAGAACCCGAACTCCTCACCCTTCCTGGGGAAGCTCCTCCTCCTGGCCTCGCTGGGCTTTCTCGTGTTCGGGGTCACCCTCGGAAGTTTTTCATACCATGAACAACTCTGGGCCGCTCCCCTGAAAACCCTGATCGGAATCGCCTTCAGCAGCCTGATTTGCCTGCCCAGTCTCTACATCTTCACCGCCCTGACCGGCACCTCCCTGGCACTCAAGGACCTCCTTCAGGGAATGGCGGCGGCGCTCGCCTTGATCGGTGCCCTCCTTCTGGGCTTCACCCCGGTCCTTTGGGTCTTCTCGCAATCGACCAACTCGGAAGCCTTCTTTGGCTTCCTTGTCCTTTTAGCCTGGGTCATTGCCCTCCTTTTTGGAACCGGCTTTCTCTTGAAAATGCTGGTGCAAACTGGTAGCACCGACAAGTCCCCCCTGCGCGTCTGGATTGGCATCTTCCTGCTGGTGACCCTACAGATGTCGACCTCACTTCGTCCGCTGATTGGGCGCTCCGATTCCCTCTTCACCACCGAAAAGCGCTTCTTCCTGGAGCACTGGGGCCAATCCTTCAACCGATCGTCGGGTGAACGAATTCCAGTCGAGGATGTCAGCCCTTGAACCAGCAGAAAGGCCGAAGCGGTCGTTAATCCGCGAACCCTCGCCAACGCTTTGGAGCTTCCTCCCCAAAGATGATGTCGTCCCAGATGATCTTTTCCGCAGTAAAAAGAAACCTCCCGTCAAAGCTCTCGCCATCGAGGGCCTGACGGAGCCAGTAGGAATCATCCTCCCACATCCGCTCGAACGGGATCTCGTCAATCGCGCACCAATACGGAATGGCCTCGTCGGTCGCGGTCGGGCACCCCTCGAATTCGGTCGCGGTGTAGACGTGACAGTGGATGTCTGGCAGATCCGACATCACAAACCAGAGTTCTCCACGCTTGATTGGGTTGAGGCAGGTGATGTGAAGCTCCTCTTGGCATTCGCGGACCACGCATTCCTCGGGCGATTCACCCGGATCGATCTTCCCTCCGGGACCATTGATTTTCCCTTCCCCGATGCCCCGCAGCTTTTCGATGAGCAAGACCCGTCCTTCGCGATGGACAAACATCAGGGTAGCGTGAATTTCCGGCTCCCAGGAGGGCCAGTCGGGGACGACGAGCTCAGGATTGCTTGGCATAGGCTTCGACGGAGTCGCAGGTGCAGACCAGATTGCGGTCCCCGTGAACATTGTCAACCCTGCCCACCACTGGCCAGAATTTGTGCCTTCGTAACCGGGCCACCGGAAAGGCCGCCCGCTCCCGCGAGTAGGGATGGGTCCATTCATCCGCCATCACCATCGCCGCAGTGTGGGGCGCGTTCTTGAGCAGATTGTCGTTCGCATCAGCCACTCCATTGATGATCTCCTCGATTTCCTGATGGATCGAAAGCATGGCGTCGCAGAAGCGGTCCAGCTCTTCCTTGGACTCGGACTCGGTGGGCTCGATCATCAGGGTGCCAGCGACCGGCCAACTCATAGTGGGGGCATGGAAGCCGTAATCGATCAGGCGCTTTGCGATGTCCTCGACGGTCAGGCCACTCTTCGCAGCGAGGGGCCGCACGTCGATGATACACTCGTGAGCCACCAAGCTGTCCCGCCCGGTGTAAAGGATGGGGTATGCTTCGCGGAGCCGGTGAGCAATGTAGTTGGCATTGAGAATGGCCACGCCGGTCGCGTCCTTCAGCCCCTCAGCCCCCATCATCGCAATATACATCCAGGAAATGACGTTGATCGAGGCACTGCCGTAGGGTGCCGCGCAGACCACGTTGATCGTGTTTTCCCAAATGCCATGGCCTGGTAGGAATTCCACAAGGTGCTCCGCCACCCCGATCGGGCCCACCCCGGGACCACCTCCCCCGTGGGGGATACAGAAGGTCTTGTGAAGATTGAGATGGCAGACGTCCGCCCCGATCATGCCCGGGTTGGTCAGGCAAACCTGTGCGTTCATGTTGGCCCCGTCCATATAGACCTGCCCCCCAGCCTCGTGGATCTCGGCACAGATCTCATTGATTCCCTCCTCAAAAACCCCATGGGTCGAAGGATAGGTGATCATGAGGGCTCCGAGAGTTTCACGGTGTTCCGCAATCCTCGCCCTCAGGTCTGCACGATCGATGTTACCGTGATCGTCGCATTTCACCGCCACCACCTTGAATCCCGCCATCACCGCCGAAGCCGGGTTGGTGCCGTGGGCCGAGGTGGGAATGAGGCAGATGCGACGCTCGGGATCCCCGTGTGCCCGATGATAGGACCGGATCGCCAACAACCCGGCATATTCCCCCTGCGACCCGGCATTGGGCTGCAAGGAAACTGCCGCAAACCCGGTGAGACGCGCCAGCCACTCGGCCAGTTCATTAAGCATGGCCCGGTAACCTTCGCTTTGGTCAAGCGGCGCAAAGGGATGAAGATGGGCCACTTCGGGCCAACTCACCGGCATCATCTCGGCCGCCGCATTGAGCTTCATGGTGCAGGAGCCCAGCGGAATCATCGATTCATTCAAGGCCAGATCGCGGGACTCCAAACGATGCAGGTAACGCATCATCTCGGTCTCACTGCGGTAGGCATGAAAAACCTCCTGGGTCATGAACTCACTGACCCGGGACAAAGCCGGAACGGCATCCGATGGCGGAGCCGCCTCGACCCCAAAGATCGCGGCAACGGCCTCCACGTCAGCTCCGGTCGTTGTTTCATCAAGGGCAATCCCCACCCGACCATCTCCGTAATCGCGCAGATTGTAGCCAGCCTCGCGGGCCTTCTGCAGGACCGAAGGATCAGCCTCCACGGTAAGAGTATCGAAGTACGAAGGATTCACCAGCCCGGGAAGAACCCGGGCCAATCGATCAGTCAGGCGGTGGACCCGCAAGGCGATTTCACGAAGCCCGTCCGGTCCGTGATACACCCCATACATCGATGCCATGACCGCCAGCAGAACCTGGGCGGTGCAGATGTTCGAGGTGGCCTTGTCGCGGCGGATGTGCTGCTCACGGGTTTGAAGGGAAAGACGGTAGGCCGGGTTCCCCTGGGAATCGAGCGACACCCCGATGAGACGCCCGGGAATCTTGCGCTTCAATTTGTCAACGCAAGCAAGGAAAGCCGCGTGAGGACCACCGAAACCGAGAGGAACCCCGAAGCGCTGGCTCGAACCGACGCAAATATCAGCTCCCATCGCGCCCGGTTCCTTCAAAACCGTCAAGGCCAGCAGGTCGGCAGCCACCGTGAGAAGCCCTTGGGCCTCATGCACTTTTTCCGCAAAGGCGGTGAAATCTCGCACCGTGCCCAAAGTCGAGGGATACTGCACCAGAGCCCCGAAGAATCCTTCCGAGACGGAAAAGTGATCGATTGCCCCAACTTCCACCGTCACCCCGAGCGGTTCCGCCCTCGTTCGGACGACTTCGATGGTTTGGGGGTGACATTCCTCGTCAACCCAAAACACCGAGCCCCGTGGGTTCAACGTCAGCGAGAGACTCATCGCCTCGGCGGCCGCCGTCGCCTCGTCGAGAAGCGAAGCATTGGCCACGTCCAGCCCGGTCAGATCGACCACCATGGTCTGGAAATTCAAAAGCACCTCGAGCCGACCCTGCGAGATCTCCGGCTGATAAGGAGTGTAGGCGGTATACCAGCCGGGATTTTCCAGAATGTTCCGTTGGATCACCGGTGGAGTGATCGTTCCCGCATACCCTTGGCCGATCAAGGACTTGAGCAGCTTGTTTCGCGAGAAGGTTTGGTGAAGGTCGGAAAGCGCGGCCGTTTCGGACCGCGCAGCGGGAAGATCCGGACCCTCCGCCCACTGGATCGGCTCGGGCACCACCTTGTCGAGCAAGTCCTCGAGAGATGGATATCCGATCGCCGCCAGCAATTCCTGCCGTGACTGGCCCCACGGCCCGATGTGTCGATTCGCAAAAGAAACGCTCATGACTGCTTGAGTATCGTTGAGGCTGACAAAGGCGCAATCAGCCGATCGAATGTTTTCAGATTCCCGGACCGGATCGCCGCGGCCAG
>JALQTQ010000221.1 GCA_023263995.1 Akkermansiaceae bacterium
CAGGTGTGAGAAGGCGGAATGGACGGCGAAGTTAGCATCCATCACCGAAAGGCTGACGAGTCTGCGGCTCCGTACACCGGCTCCGACTAACAGAAAAGGCGACTTGGCGTATAGCAGGTATAGGCTAAGTCTGCCTCCCCCACACTCTCCTACTAACAGTCGATGGGATACAGGCATGTACCTGATAGCGAAGAAGAAGAAAGGCAAGGCGCACTACTGGACCGGGACTGACACGGTGTGCCGACTGGCATCTACCGGCGGTTTGGATGCAAGCCGATATTTTGTCAGCGAAGCAAAGCACGAAAGCCGCGCCGTGTGCCACATGTGCAGACAGGTGTCTTTAGGAGGCAAGGTGTTGCCAACTTCCGAACAGTACCGTACTATCTAAACAGTTGTAACCACCACCACAGAGGAACCAAATGAAGGCAAACAAGAGACAGGTAGCGGGCGACCACTACCAAGGCAAGTGCCAGACGTGGGACTACATACTTGACCACGAACTGGGTTTTTTAGAGGGCAACGTCATCAAGTACGTGACGCGATTCAGGAAGAAAGACGGGATGGCTGACCTGTTGAAGGCGCAGCACTACTTGGAGAAACTGATCGAGGTGGAACGTGCAAAAGACGCATAGGCAAGACGTGTACGAGAGCCGCCGGGAGTACTCACTTCCTGCAGACCTGAAGGTGGCGGCGTCCCGTGCGGCGTCTCAGCCCAAGTTGACGGCGATGTTGCCGACTGATCCCCGCGCCGTGCGGTTTATTCCGTCCAAGTGAATCTCAACGAGTACCACCCCCGCGACTGTTTTCTGCCGTTTCACCGCCGTGACAAGCGGTGGGCGGTGGTGGTGGCTCACCGACGCGCGGGCAAGACAGTGGCGGTGTGTGCTGATATCGTGATTGGGGCATTAGAGACGGCGTTGCCGCGCCCACAGTTTGCTTACTTGGCACCGTTGCGCGAACAGGCAAAGCGCGTCGCTTGGCAGTACCTCAAAGACCTCACGAAGCCGTTTTGGTCTAAAAAACCCAACGAGGCAGAACTGAAGATCGAGATGGACAACGCCCACGGCGGTGTGTCGGTGATTTATGTTGGCGGTGCTGACAATCCTGACAGTCTGCGTGGCTTGTATTTTGATGGCGTCGTGATTGACGAAGTCGGAGATGTAAGACCCAGTACGTGGTACTCGGTGCTGCGCCCTGCCTTGTCTGATCGGCAAGGGTGGGCGTGTTTTATGGGCACACCACGCGGTCGGAACATGTTTTGGAATCTGCGCGAAGAGGCACGATTAAATCCCAAGACCCACATGCTGTTGGAGGGGGGGCCGAAGGGGCGCTTTGATGGTGAGACACCCAATGTTTTAAAGGATGGCGAGGATCTTGACATTCCGCCCTACCTTCGGAAGAAGCGGCGTCGATAGCTCGTTGACAGGGATGATGGACCTCCCTTGATTGCGGTGTGCAGATTTTCCGGAATTGCGGTGACTTGGCCGGGGCGATCAGCGACTTCGGTCTCGCCTTGGGGGTTTTTGATGGAGTCCATCTCGGACACCAGGCGGTCCTTGACGCTGCTCGGGGCCTGTCGCAACTCGGGGTGCTGACTTTTGACCCGCATCCTGTGCAGGTGCTTGCTCCGGAGCGGGCTCCGCGGCGGATTTTGGCAGGGTTGGAGCACAAGAAGTTGATCTTCGAAAGACTCGGTGTGGATTTTATGGTGGTGATTGAATTCACCCCGGAGTTCGCAGCGGTGGAAGCGGGGGATTTCGCCAAGGAACTTTTGTCGGCTGGAGTGAGCCGGCTCGCGGCGGGGGCGGACTGGAATTTCGGACGGGGTCGGAAGGGGACGATGGCGCTCTTGTCGAGTTGGGCTGAGCAGTCCCGGATCAAGGTGGTCGAGGTTGGGGCCGTCACGATGGATGGGGCAAGGATCAGCAGCACTCGGATCCGGGAGCGCCTCCGGGTGAACGATCTCGAGGGTGCGGCGAGACTTCTCGGAAGGCCTTATTCGGTTTACGGCGAGGTGGTCCAGGGGCGACAGTTGGGGCGCACCATCGGATTTCCCACTGCCAATGTGCTAGCGAGCGATGAACAACTACCGCCGAACGGGGTCTATCTTGTGGAGGGGAACGGGATCCCCGGGGTCGCCAATATCGGGGTCCGTCCCACGGTCGATGACTCTCGGAGACGCGCACTGGAGGTGCATTTGTTCTCGGATGCGTTAGCGATGGAATACGGCTGGTGGTTGGAGGTCGGTTTTCTTCGCAAGATCCGGGAGGAACGAAAGTTTGCCTCAGTTGAAGTGCTCAGAGAGCAAATCACTCGTGATGTTGCCGAAGCGAAGCGGTTTGCGGGTTGAGAGATTGCGTTTGCCTTTTGAGCGGGTGGCCATTAATGCCCGGAGCCGCTGCCAACGTTGCGGCCTAATGCCATGGAAAAGAAAAGTGATTTCGGACTGATTGGTCTGGCCGTCATGGGCCAGAACCTCGTGCTCAATGTGGAAAGCCGCGGCTTTCAGGTTTCGGTTTACAACCGGACCACTTCCAAGATGACTGAGTTCATCGAAGCCAACCCCGGGCGTAACCTGGTCGGTTGCGACACGCTCGAGGAATTTGTCGAATCTCTGGCTACCCCGCGGAAGATTCAGATCATGGTGCAGGCTGGGCGTCCGGTCGATGCCGTCATCGAATCCCTGATGCCCTTGTTGGATCCGGATGACATCATCATTGACGGGGGCAATTCCCTCTACACGGACACCGAGCGCCGCGACAAGTATGTCGGTGAGGCGGGTTTTCGCTTTATCGGTGCCGGGGTTTCAGGCGGTGAGGAAGGGGCGCTCAAGGGGCCTTCGATCATGCCAGGCGGGCCTGCTTCCACTTGGGAAGTGATGAAGCCCATCTTCGAGAGCATCGCCGCCAAGGTCGACGGGGAACCCTGTGTGGTCCACATCGGAGAGGGCGGGGCCGGGCACTTTGTCAAAATGGTGCACAACGGCATCGAATATGGCGACATGCAGCTGATCTGCGAGGCTTACAACATCTTCAAGGCCGCTGGCTTCAGCAACGAGGAACTGGCCGCTATCTTTGCGGAATGGAACGCTGGCGATCTCGAATCCTTTTTGATCGAGATCACTGCCAATATCTTCAAGCAGGTTGATCCGGAGACCGGGGCGCACATCGTCGACCTCATCGTGGACAAGGCTGGGCAGAAAGGGACTGGTCGCTGGACCATGATGGAGGCGGTGGAGCATGCTGTGCCACTCTCGACCATCGGAGCTTCGGTGGAAGCTCGCATTCTATCGGCGATGCGCGATCAGCGTTTGGTGGCCTCGAAGATCCTTCAAGGTCCCTGCAATACCGACTTTGATTTGGGTGAAATGAGTAAGGATGACCTCGTCACGAAAGTGCGGGACGCTCTTTATGCTTCCAAGATTGTTTCCTATGCGCAGGGGCTGGATCTCATTTCGAAGGTCGGGGCAGAGAAGGGATGGAATCTCAAGCTGGGTGAAATCGCCAAGATCTGGCGGGGTGGCTGTATCATTCGGGCCCGCTTCCTCAACCGGATCACCGAAGCCTATCAGCAGGACGCCCCGACCAACTTGATGTTGGCTCCTTTCTTCACTGACATTCTCACGGCCGCCCAGCAGAACTGGCGCGAAGTTGTCAGCCTCGCGGCACTCAATGGTATCCCGGCCCCGAGCTTCGCCGGGTCGTTGGCCTACTACGACAGCTACCGTTCTGAGCGACTGCCCGCCAACCTTCTGCAGGCCCAGCGCGACTTCTTTGGAGCCCACACCTACGAGCGTCTTGACAAACCCGAGGGTGAGTTCTTCCACACCGAAGACTGGCCTGAACTCATCAGTTGAGAGCAGGGCACAGGGTCAACACGACTGTTTTCCGGGGTGTGGGACAGGCTCCGCCCCCCGTTTCGCTCAGAATTTGCCTTTCTTCGGTGAATTGACCACCGCGAGAAGGGCGTCGCGTTCGGTTTTTTCGAGAAATCTCCACTTCCCGGGCTTGAGTGTTCCGAGGGTGAGGTCGCCGACGCGCAGGCGGACAAGTCGTTTGACGCGGTGGCCTACCGCTTGGAGCATGTAACGGATTTGGCGTTTGAGCCCGGTATCGAGGACCATCTCCAGTCGGCGTGGGGAAATCCGTTTCACCGAAACAGCGCGGGCCTTGCCGACCTCGGTGAAGACTCCCTTTTCGAGTTGGCTCAGGATGGAATTCTCGAAGGCGTTCTCGGTGGTGACTTGATAGACTTTGTGAACGCGGTGGCTGGGGTGGGTGAGAGCCTGCGTCAATTCGCCATCGTTACTGAGAATGAGGAGCCCCTCGGAGTCAAGGTCAAGTCGTCCAACATGAGCGAGGTGGTGGTAGCGGGGAGGAATGAGATTGTAGATCGTCGGACGGTTGTTTTCGTCCTTGCGGGTGCAGACGAATCCCGGTGGTTTATGGAAGACGATGGATTGAATCTCGAGCGGTTCGATCCGCTTGCCTCCCACCCGAACAAAGTCACCGGGCAGGATTCGTTGGCCCGGATTGAGGCAGGATTCGCCGTTGATGGTGACCTCTCCACTCTGCACCAAGACGTCGCAGGACCGCCTAGACCCCAGGCCGCAGGAGGCGAGATACTTGTTGAGTCGGATGCCTTCTGGAGTGGTCATGGCGAGAGGCGAGAATTGGGGAAAAAAAGGCAAGAAAAAGGCGGAGCCGGGTCGGGGCTCCGCCAAAAAATGATAAAACAGGCCAATTGCTTTTAGCCCTCGGCTTTGGTCTTGGGGAGGCCGATCGCGCTTTTTCCCTCCTTCCATTCGCCACGTTCTTTCATCAATTTGACGCGTTCGAAGCGTTTCATGACTGAACGTTTGCCGGTGGCACCGCCTTTGCGTTTTAGGGAATTGTGTTTGGACATGGCTTTGAATGGAGAGGGTTGAGGCGGCGGAAGCTAGGGTTGGCGGGAGCCTTTGGCAAGGATGAATTTTAGCGTGATTCCGCCCCTTTGGTGGTCATTTGTGACTGAGGCGAAGTGAGAAGGTGTTCCCAGGAAGGGGTCCCAATCAGACTGAGGGCGAAGTGGCAGGTTTTGTCCTCGTCGGGGGTGTCGATGGCGGCGTAGACCGCAAACGAGGGTTTTCTTTGTCCGGCGGTGCTGATGGTTCCGGGCTTTTTTTGGACAAGGCCGAGGTTTAATCCCCCTTCTTGGGCGTGGTCGACCCAACGGTGCAGGATGTGAGCCTCGACGCCCTCGGTGGCCTTGACCTTTTTCATTGCGTAGGCCAGTGCCGCGGCCTGGATCAGCAGTTGCTCTTGGCTGTTGTCGGGATTGGAGAGGCCTTGTTCGGTCAGGTGGATTTTTCGCAATCGGCCCTCGAAGAGAAAATCCTCCTGACGAAGGAAGGCCGGGAGGACCTCAAGGTTCTTGTAGGAGATGATGTCGGTGTCGAAGTGGTGTGCGACTTGGTCTTCCCAAACCCGTGGGTTGCGCAGATTGCGTGGATAGGGGTGATAGGCCACGCCCCAGTCGAAGTTTCCCTCGGCTTGGCTGTGCTCGGCTAGGATCTCGAGAAGGTGTCGCGGGGCATACATCGTTTCGACCGGGCCGTGGACGTTCCGGCTGTTCCAGAAATGAGTGAGGGAAATGAAGGTTCGAGCTTGCGGGTTGTATTGGCGGGCAGTTTGATGGACGATCCGCATCGATTTGACATAAGAATCCATCATGGTCAGGGGACCGCACTTACCGCAATTGGTCCAGACCCAAGCAGCGTCCACCTCGTTGTGAATGATCCAGTAGTGGAGGAAGCCGTTTTCC
>JALQTQ010000222.1 GCA_023263995.1 Akkermansiaceae bacterium
GGGCGAGAGCGATGGCCTTGGCTGGGTCTTTCTTGGCGACGTGCCAGACGATCGAATCGCGCAGCAGGGGAAGCGGCGTCTTGAGGGCGAGGTCTTCGAAGAGGTTGAGTTGATCGGTGGCCTTGGAAGCGAGGCCGAACCAGATCATCTTGGGGATGAAGCGGTCATGGGCGTCCTCGGCCCGCATCGCGAGGGCTTGCAGGATCGGAAGGCCTTGGGTTTTCGGCACGCGATCTTGGCAGATCCCGGCGAGGGTGAGCCGGACTTTGGGGCTGGGGTCGTTTTGGGCGAGATCGAGGAGGGTGGCGGAGAGGGTGCTCAAGTCGAAACCGGGCCGGTTCGTGATCAGATGCAGGATGTGATGGCGAAGGGTCTCGTCAGGGTCACGAAGGAGCTTGCCGATATCGTTCGGCTGGAGAGCCCCGGTGGCATCGAGGGCCACGAGATGCCGAAAGCGTCGTGGGTGATCGAGGGTGAAGAGGGCGGTGCGAAGATCGTTCGCCAGTTTCCCGGTGACCTTTTGTTGGGCTGCCCGTTGACGGATCTGGTGTTGCGCCATGCGGGCGAACCATTCGTTGTCATGGGACAGGTAGGCGAGGAGTTCCTCTTCACTGGCCTTGGCCAGATCCTTGAACTTGGCGGGCTGGTAGGTTTCCTTCCACGACATGCGGTAGACTCGCCCATTGCTGCGGTCCCAGCGGGCGGCGTCGTTGACGTGGCATTGCTGGGTGTCCTGCCAGTCGATGAAGTAGACGGCACCGTCGGGTCCGTATTTGAGATCGACCGCGAGGTAGCGTTGGTCGGCGCTATAGAGCATGTCCTGGCCGTGGCTGCTGGAGAGGTAGGCCGAGTCGCGGGGGGCGAGGATTTCGCGGTTGAGTTGGTGGCCGTGCAGGTTGTGGGTGAAAAGGTTGCCGCGGTATTCGGCCGGCCAGTTGTCGCCGAGGTAGACCATCGTGCCGACGTGGGAGTGGCCTCCGAAGATGGCGCGTGAGCCCTTTGCCCCGGCTCCGCCTTCGCCGTGACCGTAGGCTGCGATGGATTCGAAGTAATTGAAGAGGGGAGCATTGGTACGATTCCAGCCCTCCTTGTCGGTGGCGATGAATTCGCGGTAGTTGCCATTGTTCTGGGTCCAGTAATGGCCGTCCCGGATGACCTGGCTCACCGGTCCGAGTCCCCAGGAACTCCGGCAGTGGGTCATGAAGAGGGAGCCGTCCGGGCCGTAGTCGAGGCCCCACTGGTTGGAGCCGCCGTGGGAGTAGATCTCGAACTCATGGGTGACCGGATGAAAGCGCCAGACGGCGGCGTTCATGCGGAGGCGTTCTTCCTTCGGAGTGCCGGGCTTCCCGACGAGCGAGGGATTGAAGACGCCGTGGCAGCCGTAGAGGTAGCCGTCGTGGCCCCAGAGAAAGGAATTGGGGGTCTCGTGGGTGTCGTTGGTCGAGAAGCCGTCGAGGAGGACTTGAGCCGGGCCATCGGGGCGATCGTCGCCATCGGCATCGGGGATGAAGATGAACTCGGGAGCGCAGGCTGCAAAGACCCCGCCGTATCCGATTTCGAAACCGGAGATCAGGTTGAGGTTGTCGGCGAAGACCTTGTGGGATTCGAAGGTGCCGTCGTGGTCGCGGTCCTCCAGGATGATGAGGCGGTCCTTTCCTTCTCCATCGGGTTGACGTCGCGGGTAGGCGAAGGCCTCGGCGATCCAGAGGCGGCCGCGGGAGTCGAAGGTGAAGGCGATGGGTTGGCGCAGGAGGGGTTCCCGAGCGATCGTTTCCACCTGGAAGCCGGCGGGGACATGCATCGTTGAGGTGATGTCGTTCGGTTGGCCCGCGGGATTGGGCTGCAGGTTCCAGAGCAGGGGGCTGGAAGTCAGGCGGCCGGCGGCGGGAGAAGCGGCGGTAAGGTCGGGTGCTTCCGGATGAAAGCGGAAGTCGTCGTAATTGAGATGCCCCCAGGGACCCGAAAGTTCATCGATCAGACGAACTTGGATCATCTTGTCGAGGTGATTGCGGAGATCGACGGAGTGGCGGGTCATGTTTTCCACCTCACCACGTCCGCTGGTTTGGAAGAGGACTTTTTGGGAATCGGCCTCGAGGATTTCCACGCGGGTGCCCGGGAGCGGGCCTGCCCCGACGAGCAAGCTGGCCCAGGGGTGGCTGACTTTGAAGGGATCCGAGGTCAGGGTGCCTGTGGTCTCATCGCTGAGCCAAACTTCGTATCCACCGACCCAGTAATCGCCGTCGTGATTTGAGTTGCCCCGTCCGCGGGCGGCAATGGTGTCTCCCTTGATCGGGCCCTTGGACCAGACGGTCCCGGTTTGAGTCCATCCGTCGTAGTTCCCCTTTTCAAAGCCGAGGTTGGGAGCATCGGCGGGGACGAGGCCCGGATTCTTCTTTTCTTCGGGAAGATCTTTTTCGGTGGTCTTTTGCCCTGGTTTGTACGAGGTCAGCCTGATATTACGGAAGCGGACGTCGACGGGGCCGACACCGCTGTGGAGTTGCAGGGCAATCAGGCCGGAGAGGTCGGCTTCGTCGCGCTGGTGGTCTTCGAGGGTGGTGAAGTGGATGCCGTTGAGGTGGACCTCGACGCGATGGCCCCGGGTGCGGATGAGGTAGTGATTCCATCCCGAGTCGAGGCCTCCTGCAATGTCGCGGGCGAAGCGGGTGAGGGAAGCGGGTTCGGAGAAGGGAAAAGAGTGGCGTTGTCCGTCCGGGGAGATCTTGGTGAGGGCCCCGCGTTCCGCGATGAGGCCACGGCCGTGTTCGTCGTAGATGCGGCCGAGCCAGAGTTTGCCGTCGTCCAGATCGCATTGGTATCCCACGGCATGGCCCGAGGCGTCCTTTTGGGAGCGAATCTGGATGCCGGAGTTTGCGGTGGGGCCGCCATCGATGCGATATTCCAAGGAGAGATCAAAATCGGAAGCGGTGCCTTTCCAGTAGAGGAATTCGTTTTTTGCGAGTCGCTCGCCGGCCGGGATGGATGCGGTGATGGCGCTGTCCTCGACACGCCAGAGGTCGGGGTGGCCTTCCCATTGGTCGAGGGAGCTGCCGTCGAAAAGCAAGCGGGTCTCGGCGGTGAGGGAGGCCGTGAGGGTAAGGAGGACGAAGAGGAGTTTCATATCGGGCAGGATGACGGTTTCAGGGCCGGTGATGATACCAATCGGAGGGTATGATGCGAGGTCGATTGCGCGGAATTGTAGGGTCACTGATTCCGCGGGTGATTCAGGGTGATCAGGCTGGGGAGCTCACCCTTGCGCGGATTGCCCAGTGCTTTGGAAGACCGGATTGCCAGGGCGAGAAACGCTGATGGTACCTGCACGTTTGCTTTTTTGTCATGCGGCGAGGCATGTCGATCGGGTGACGGGGCCATTCGGAGCCAAATCGGGTTCGCACCTTGGAAGGCGAAAGCGGTGATTCTCACCGCAGTCCGAAGGTTTCGCCGGTTGGAAGGGTGGGCGTCCTCCTTGGGTTCGCCTTCTCAGCTGCTCAGGCAGGATATTCTTGGCAAGGCGGGGCGGGCGGTTAGGCTCGCCGACTCGCGAAACGGGTGAAGAAAAAATGAAAGTGTCGCATGTGATGTCGTGGCTGGCCCCGATTCTGGGGGTTGGAGCGTGGCAGGTGGGCCTCCTTGGCGGGCTCTCCGTTGAAGCGTCCATCACCCTGGGAATCACCGTCTTGACGGCCTTGTGGTGGATGTTCGAGGCCATTCCCATTCCGGTCGCCTCATTGGCTCCCATCGCTCTGCTGCCCCTTTTTGGCGTTTTGCCGGCCAAGACCACGGTGGCGCAAAGTTACGGGCATCCCTTGATCCTGCTTTTGATGGGCGGGTTCTTTCTGTCCAAGGGGATGGAAAGGAGCGGGGTGCATCGTCGGCTTGCGATCGGGATGGTGCGGGTGTGCGGAGGGAGAGCCAAGGGAGGGGTCATCAGGCCGCGGGCTTTAATGTTGGGATTCATGCTGGCGGCGGCGGTTTTGAGCATGTGGATCTCCAATACCGCGACGGTATTGATGTTGCTGCCGATTGCCTTGGCGGTGCTCGACAGTCGGGAGAAGGGGGGCGGTGGTGCCGGTCTCGCGGAGCCCCTGATGATGGCGATTGCCTACTCTGCCAGTGTGGGGGGGCTCGGGTCGCCGATCGGGACGCCGCCCAATTTGGTATTCCTCGAGCAATATACAGTGGCGACGGGGGAGGTCATGACCTTTACCGGTTGGATGTCTTTTGGGGTTCCGGTGGTGGCGATGATGTTGCCGCTGATGTGGCTCTGGTTGAGCCGGGGGATGGAGGGAGAGGTGGTGCTCCGGTTGCCTGACAGTGGCTCGTGGCGTCCTGAGGAGCGGCGGACCTTGATCATCTTTTCCTTCACTGCGCTCGCTTGGATGACGCGACTGGAGCCGTTTGGGGGGTGGAGTAGGTGGACTGGATTGCAGGAAGCCAATGACGCCTCGGTGGCCTTCGTGGGGGTGTTGCTCCTTTTTCTCTTTCCCGACGGAAAGGCGAAGGGCGGGCGGCTTCTCGATTGGGAGAGTTGCAAGGACATCCCGTGGGGAGTGCTGCTCTTGTTCAGCGGAGGAATCTGTCTGGCGGCTGGAATCCGGGATTCTGGTTTGAGCGAGGTGATCGCGGGGTCTCTCACGGGCGCGGCCTTTCTTCCCCTGCCGGTGTTGGTGCTTGCGGTCTGTTTTTTGATGACTTTCCTTACCGAGATCACGAGTAATACCGCGAGCACCATTTTGGTCATGCCCATCCTGGCCTCGATCGCGCTTTCGGGTGGGATTGACCCTTTGGTGGTGATGCTGCCGGCTGCCCTGAGTGCCAGTTGTGCCTTCATGTTGCCGGTGGCGACTGCTCCCAACGCGGTGGTTTTTGGCTCGGGGCATCTCACGGTGACGCGGATGATGAGGGAGGGCTTGGTCCTGAACTTTGTCGGGATGGGGGTGATCGCAGTTTACTGTTGGTTGTGTGCCTGAGGGCTGCGGGCGGTCAAAAGTCGGTCACTGGCACGCTTCGAAAGCCAGGTATGAGAAATGCGGGTTCGGTCACCCTGAATCGATGGGATTCCCGGAATCCCGGTCGATTGAGATCTGATTTTTCGAAGTCCGGGCCGACCGAGGCGGATCTGCCGGGGTGGGGGAGTGCTCTGGTTGGGAATTGGCTCAGAGTTGGTAGCACATGATGTGGTTCTGCTCGCGGAGGTAGAGTTTGCCGTCGGAGACCACCGGGTGGGCCCATGATTCCGCTTCTTGGTGGGCGGGCATGAAGCTACCCTTGAGTTCGTATTTTTCCGGGGTGGCTTTGACGAGTGCGACGTGTCCGCTTTGGTATCGATAGATCAAGTGTCCGTCGACATAGGTCAGGCAGGCCGACCCATGGCCCACGCCTTTCTCGGGTCCCCACTTGACCTCGCCGGTTTTGAGTTCAATGCAGATCGGATCGCCGCCATTGTGCTTGTGGCCGCAGTAGATATGGCCATCGACCAGCACCATGCCGCCGTGGTGGTTTTGCAGGGTCTTGGGTTTGAGGAAGTAGACTTCCTCCGCAGTCGCGCCACTGCCTTTTGCTTTCAATTTGAGGAGGGCTGAGCCGGTTCCGTATCCCGTCGAACAAAAGATGTGATCATCCATCACAACTGGGGTGGGAATGTTGGCGGTGGAGTTGGCAACCGGATTGTAGTTCCACAGGA
>JALQTQ010000223.1 GCA_023263995.1 Akkermansiaceae bacterium
ACAAGCGCCGGGTCGAAGGCATCACCTACCTGGAGTTCGAGAAACCTTAGGCACTTGCACAGACGAGCTCCTAGTCGGAGGTGTCGAGTCCGAAAGCGGTGTGGACGACGCGGGCGGCTTCCTCGATCTGACCTTCCTCTACGGTCACTGAGATTTTGATTTCTGAGGTGGAGATCATGCCGATGTTGATGTTGGCCTCGCCGAGGGCGGCAAACATTTGGGCCGCGACTCCGGAGTGACTGCGCATCCCGATGCCGACGCAGGAGAGTTTGGCAATGCCACCCTCGGTTTCGATCTTGGCCTCGCTTCCGAGTACGGAGAGAACGGGCTTGAGAGCGCTTTGGGCCCGGCCGAGGTCGCTGGTGTGCATGGTGAAGGAATGTCGGGCCAGTTTGTCGTTGGCGATGTTGGAGACGATCATGTCGATGTTGACTTCGGCTTTGGCGAGGGCTCCGAGGATCCGGCCAGACATCCCGGGCCTGTCGGGAATGCCGGTGATCGTGACGCGGGCTTGGGAGCGCTCAATCGAGACTCCGCGGATGACGACTGATTCCATGGCTTCGTGTTCTTCGGTGACGATGGTTCCGGGGTTTTGGTTCAAGGATGATTTCACTTCAAATTTGACACCATATTTCTTGGCGAATTCCACCGAGCGGGATTGCATCACCTTAGTGCCGACCGAAGCCAGTTCGAGGAGTTCGTCGTAAGAGATTTCGGGCAACTTGCGGGCTTTGTCGACCACGCGGGGATCGGCGGTGTAGACGCCGTCGACATCAGTGAGAATCTGGCAGAGGTCGGCGTCGATCGCGGAGGCCACCGCAATCGCGGAGAGGTCGGAACCGCCCCGCCCCAGGGTGTGGATCATGCCCTCTTCGGTGATTCCTTGGAAGCCAGCCACAACCACGGTGCGATCTTCGGCGAGGTAGCGCTTGAGGAGGGAGGCATCGATGCGCTCGATGCGTCCTCGGGTGTGGGATCCTGAAGTGACGATGCCAGCCTGTCGTCCGGTTGCCGAAACGGCGTCGACTCCAAGGCTGTTGAGGGCGATGGCGAGGAGTGCGATCGATTGTTGTTCACCCGAGGAGAGGAGGACATCGAGTTCTCGTTCCATCGGGTCCTCAGTGATTTCCCGGGCCATTCCGATCAGCTTGTCGGTCACTCCACCCATTGCGGAAATGACTGCCACGACCTGATGCCCTTTGTCGCGCTCGGCTTTGATGCGCGCCGCGACATTACGAATCCGGTCGATTGATCCGACCGAGGTGCCGCCGTATTTTTGGACAATGAGGGCCATCGGGAGCGACGGAATTAGCGAGTGGAAGCCGGATAGGCAAGCTCGGGCCGGGAGAAAAAAATCCTCTGCGGCCGGGGCTGCAAAGGATGAAGGGAGGAAGGCCGGAAGAGGGCGGATTAGCGTCGTCGTCGGACGAGTCCGAGGAGGGCAAGGCTGCCGAGGAAACCGGTGGCGGGCTCGGGGATGGGATTGGTTTCGGCGAAGGTAGTGGAGATTACCAAATTGTCCACGGTGATCGACTCGCTCGAACTCGCTTGCCGAAATGCGAAAGAATTAATCTCGGGAACCGTGTCAGCAGCCGAATCGATGCCAGGATCGCCCTCGGTCTCGGCGTTAATCCAGAGAGTGGAGATACCTGTGCCAAAGTCAAAACGGACAGTTGCCCGGTAAGTGGTTCCAAACCCCAAAGCTGGACTAACGGTTGCATCGGGTGCTCCCGAAAATCCCGAGATTCCGACGGTGTAATCACCACCCTCCGTCGCCGGGTCAATGTGTAAGCGTGAGGTGAAGTCAGTACCTGAGTCTTTGAAATGAGCAAAGTACTCGTCAAAGAGATTCACATCTGCGGTCACGGAAAAGTCGAAAGCGTAGTAAATCGTTCCCGAGGTTGTGCTGGAGAAACTGATACTTGCGTCTTCTCGTGAGCCCGAACCGTGCTCAAGAAAGGCCTTTTCTCCGGTGACCTGAATGAAATTTCCCGAACCGCTGTGGTTTGCCCAAGTGCCCCCGGATGAGGGAGAATTTCCGACCAGATTGCCGTCGGGATAGGCAAAGTCTTCAGTTACGAGTACGGCGGCATTCGAAGCCGAAATTCCGGTGGCAAATGCCGTCAAGGTGGCGATCGTTTTGATGTTCATAGGGCAATTTTTGTGTTTCTGGTTCATCTGGGCTAGCTGAGGGAAGCAGATTGGATACCAATCCGCGACAGAAAATGAAGTGAACAAATTGTCAAAGAGAGATTCAAAGCGTTTCGATACGAAAAACGACCGGTCGGCCGGTCAGGCAGTCGAGCTGCTCCACTTCAGCGAGGGCCGTCTTGAGGACGCCGAAGGGACAGGTGTGAAGCAGAAAGACCATGTCGACAAAGTCGGCGTCGGGGTGATCTGGATCCACCGGGGAGTGAGTCCCCGAGATGCCGATTTGGTGGCGTGCCAGGACGGTCGCGATGTCGGCGATCACTCCGGGACGGTCAGTGACCGAAAAGCGGACGTAGTAGGAGGTGGAGGTGTCATCGATCGGGACGAGTTCGCCGTCGATCCGATGGGGGAGAAATCCCCGGTCGGGGTGGGAACTGCGGGCCGCTTCGACGAGATCGGAAATGACCGCAGAAGCTGTGGGTCCCTGGCCTGCTCCGGGGCCGTAGAAGAGCGATTGCCCCACGAAGTCGCCCTTGACGGCGACGGCATTGAAGACTCCATGGACCGAGGCCAGGATGTTTTTTTTGGAAAGGAAGGAGGGCTGGGTGCGGATTTCGATACTGCCATTCTCGCGGGCGATCACGAGGGAGAGCAACTTGACCACGTAACCGAGTTCCGAGGCGAAGCGGATATCGAGCGGGGTCACTTTCTCGATCCCGCGGACGTAGACCTGTCGATGGTCGATGAGGAAGCCGTGTGCGAGGGATCCGAGAAGGATGGCCTTGTGGGCGGCGTCCCAGCCGTTGACATCGAGGGATTCGTCGGCTTCAGCATAGCCCAGTTTTTTCGCTTCCTGAAGCGCCTCGGAATAACCGAGTCCGGCTTCGGTCATGCGTTGCAGGATGTAGTTGGAGGTTCCGTTGATGATGCCGGCGATGGATCGGATGCGGTTTCCAATCAGGGATTCCTGGATGCCCTTGATGATGGGGATCCCGCCGGCCACCGCCGCTTCAAAATAAATTGGGGTGTGGTGTTTTCGGGCGAGCGCGAAGAGTTCTTGGCCCCGTTCGGCGAGGAGGGCCTTGTTGCCGGTGATGACCGGTTTCCCTGCGCGGAGGGCGGACGCGACAAGTTCGAAGGCGGCCCCGGTCCCGCCGATGAGTTCTAAAATGAGGTCCACGGAGGGATCATCCACCAGCGAAGCGCAATCGGTGGTGAGAAGGTTGGTGGGAGCCTCGACCTCCCGTTTTTTTTCGAGATCACGGACTGCGATCCGACGAATTTCCAGCCGGGCGGTGCCGTGACTTCGGGAGGTGATGAGGTCACCATTTTCTTTCAGGAGTTTCCAGACTCCGCTTCCAACGGTGCCGAATCCGGCCATGCCAATGCCTGAAACTTCGCAGCTCACGGGCTTTTGGTAGGCCGATCCGGGGGATGAAGACAGAAAAAATCTCGCGGATCGTTGAATTGCACGTCGGGTCGGCATCGTTATAGTTCTCGCAAATGGAGCGCGAGTATTCTTGGGAAACCACCAGCACCTATACGCCGCCGAGGCGGCAGGGACTGGGTTGGTATGTCCTGGTCGCGGTGGTTTTGGGTCTTTCGCTCCACGTCGCGGCGCTCGTTCTGGCCGGGAACACCTTTTATCGGGCCGAGATTTCGGAGCCCACGGAGTGGGTCTCGGAGCCGATCCGTTTGGTCTTGTCCGAGACCGAAATGGAAGATGTGGCGGAGGAACCGCCCGAGGATGAGCTGGAGCGCCCGGTGGATGACAGCGATCTGGTGGATGATCCCGAAGCTGCCATCGCTGAACTGCGAGACCTCGACGTTGATCTGTCGGTCGACCTCGAGGACATTTCCCTCCCGGAAATGCGCATTGAAAAGCCCACCTTGGCCGGTAGTGATGATGGCGACGCATTGAGGCCATCGATCGGCCCGAACCTCAATGCCGACATTTCGGATCCCGGCAAGATCGAGATTGATTTTCCGGCTGCAAAGAAAGGCCAGATCGTGGTCGACAATGGAACCCCGCTGGCTGATGTCCTCGACCCGAACAAGGTGATGGTGGAGCTGGGAAAGATGAAAGGGGTTGGGGGCAGTGACCCCGTTGGCGAGATCAAAGAGGACAGTGGTCTGGCCGCTTACGCCAACATGTCGCCGGGGGATCTGCAAAAGAACAAAGCCTCGATCGGGAGTGATCTTTTGTTTGAATTCAACTCCGCGACCCTGCGCGACGATGCTCGCCTCACTCTGTTGACGGTGGGCCAGTTGATCGACCGTAACCCGGGGATGTTTTGCTGGGTGGAGGGCCACACCGACCTGATTGGGAGCGAGGAATCCAACCTGCGCTTGTCGCGAAGCCGGGCTCAGGCCGTCAAGGACTGGCTGGTGCAGTCGTTGCAGTTGGATCCAAAGTTCATTGTGGTGCGGGCCTTCGGAATGTCGCAGCCGATTGTCACCGAGGGCGACGAGGAAGCGCAGGCTCCCAACCGTCGGGTGGACATCAAGATGCGTCAAACTCTCCCTGACCAGACCGAGGTCCGGATGCTGGTGACGCCGGGGAAGGCCATCATTGTGGAGGACGACGAGAATCCCGCTCGGGGCATCATTGTCGAGGACGACGAGGAGCAAAGAAGCGGAGCTCCGGCAGTGCCCGAGGATGACATTCCCTCGGCGCTTCCAGTGCGGGAATAAGGGAAAGCCATTTTGAGACCACCGGTTGTGCTAAGGATTTTGCCCGAACCCCCCGTCTGGAAGGCCGTTCTCGGATTTGATTTCGATGATACCTTGGTTTTGAAGAGCAAGCCGTCCGAGGTCGATCCCCGTTTTTTTGAGTGCCTGAACTGGGTGCGGGCGGCTTATGGAGCCGCTTGGGGAATCGCCACCGGTCGTTCCTTATTCCAGCTGATTGAGGGGCTGAACGAAGCGAAATTCCCTTGTCTTCCTGATTTTGTGGTGACTCGGGAGCGGGAGATTTATTTTCCGGGGCAATTCGGGCGTTGGGTTCCCCATGAGGAATGGAATCGACGATGTGAAAAGGATCACCGTCGTCTTTTCCGGAGGTGTCGGCGAATGCTGACGCGGATTCGGGAATTCGTGGAGCAGGAGACCGGCGGACGCTGGGTTTCGGTTGAGGGAGACGCCGCCGGGATTGTCGCCACCAGCAATCAGGAAATGGATGAGATCCAGCATTTTATTGAGAGGGTGGCGAACCACTCGAAACTCACCTACGAACGCAACAGTGTGTATCTTCGCTTCAGTCATGTGAATTACCGTAAGGGCACGGGGCTACGGGAAGCGGCGGAGCGATGGGGGATCGGCCCCGACCAGATTTTGGCGGTGGGGGATAATTACAATGATCTCAGCATGCTTTTGCCCGAGGTTTGTGAGGCCTGCGGGTGTCCGGCCAATGCCCTGCCTGAGGTGCGGGATTACGTGGCGGCGCGGGGAGGCAAGGTGGCCACCCATGCCGGGAGTGTCGGGGTGATGGAGGTCATGAAGCACTATTTTGACCAATGACGGGCGA
>JALQTQ010000224.1 GCA_023263995.1 Akkermansiaceae bacterium
GGCAAGTTTGGACGACTCAAGATCTCCTACGGTTACTGCTGCAAACCACGGGGCGGCATCGGCTTCGACAAGCCCACCTCTCCCCCGGAAAATCTCGACTGGAATCTCTGGCGTGGCCCCGCCGTGATCGACCAATACCACGGCAACTACGTCCACTACGACTGGCATTGGTTCTGGAAAACCGGCAACGGTGACATGAACAACCAAGGCACGCACCAGCTCGACGTCGCCGCTTGGGCCCTCGATGCCGACCAAACCAACCCAACCCGCGTGATGGCTCTCGGTGGCCGCTTCCAATGGAACGACCAGGGCGAAACTCCCAATACCATGATGGGTATCGCGGAATACCCCAACGGCCAGATGGCCTTCTTCAACGTCCGCAACGTCAACTACAAAGGATACCAGCGACAAATCGAAAACGAATACTACTTCGAGGACGGCGGCCGGATCGTTCGTGACAAATACTACGCCGCGGGCTCCGACAAGGGCGAATCAATCAAGGTGGATCCCGGCCAAGTCACCCCGGGCGGAAACTGGGGCAGCTTCATCGCGGCCTGCCGCGCCGGTAAACCAGAAATGGCCAACGGAAACGTCCTCGAAGCCCACTACGGCTGCGTCCTCGGACACCTCATGAACAATTCCTACCGCCTCGGCGAAAAGGTCCCCTTCAATGCCAAGGCCGGACGCTTCGGTGACAACAAGGAAGCCGCCGAACACTTCGGCAAACTCCATGCCATCATGTCGCAAGGCGTCGGCATTCCCAAAGACCAGGCCGAATACACGGTGGGCCCGTGGCTCACCTTCGATCCCAAAACGGAAAAGCACACCGGCGATCATGCCGACGAGGCCAACGCCCTCCTCAAGGACGCCAATCGCACCGGCTTCGAGATCCCGGCACCGGGTCAAGTCTGACTGCCGAGGAAAGTTGGGATGCGTGGACGAAACTCCCTCCACGCTCCCCCTTCCAAATCGTCGGGCAACCGCAAGTCACCCATGGCCTCACGGTGTAGCGAAACGACCTTCAATTCAAATCGCGCAAACATCCGCTTCACCTGATGGTGCTTGCCTTCGTAAATGGTGAGCCGACACCGGTTTGATGCCAAAAGCTCCACCTTGGCCGGAGCGGTGGTGATTCCCTCCTTCTCAAAAACAACTCCCTTCTGAAAAGCAGCGACCACTTCCTCACCAATCCCTCCATCGACCTCGACCAAATACACCTTTCCCACTTTCGAACCGGGAAGGGTCAGCCATTCGGAATAACGGCTGTCATTCGTCAACACCACCAAACCAGTGGTGAATCGGTCCAAGCGACCGGCCAAGTGCAATTCGCCCGCCCATTCCACATCGATCAAGCTGATCACCGTCGTATGCTCTTCATCAACCGTAGCACTGACCACCCCCGCTGGTTTGTTCAAGATCACGTATCGCGGAACCCTTTCCTGCAAGATCTTGCCGTCAACCTCGACCCGATCGAAAGTCCCGACCGCCACTCCTCCTTCGGCCACCACTTCCCCGTTGAAGCGCACGCGGCCTGCCTCAAACAACTCTCGCGTCCGGCGCTTCCCGATCCCTACCCATTTCCCCACCAAACGATCCAAGCGCATCAACCGACCAGATCCCCGATACTCCCAAAGCCCGGCTCAAACAATCGACGGAAGGTTCGGGTGGCATACCCGTCCGTCATCCCCGCGAGAAAATCACAAACCAACCGGGCCTTGCGCTCCGGCGTTTCCACCATCCCGATCTCGCTCGCATCCTCCTCGGATAACAAGGCAAAATCCTGCCCGTCAATCCTGCCCCCCTGCACATACCGCTTCTCGAGAACTTCCCACAAACGACGCAACATGAAACTTCCCTTGTGCTCCAGTTGCTTCAACTGAGGCGAAAGAAAGACCACCTCGTAGGCAAGCGACTTGAAGAGCTCGCTCTCTGCCCGGACCTCTGCGTCAATCCACAGATCAAAGGCATACCGGTGACTCATTCCACTGAGCAAATTGGTGGCCCGCTCGAGTCTGGTCGCGCGAATGTATCGCCCGATCCGTTTGCCGACGAAGGGCTCGATCCGTTGCCTCCGGATGGCCTGCAAAAGCTCACCCAAGGACGACCCCTCTCCGATGGCATGCCCCATTTTCTCCGCCCAGCGCTCGACCCGCTCCACCGTGAGAAAACCGGCCCGCACCGCATCGGCCAAATCATTCAAAGAGTAGGCAGTGTCATCGGCCCAGTCCATGATCTGACACTCGATCGACTTGAATCCATCCCTTTCCTGCCCCGGTGAAAGTTCGGCCGGAAAGTCATTGCCTCCCAGCGACCAGTTCAAGAGGGGTTCCTGGGGGTCATAAAGGAAATGATTCTTGGGCACCTTTCCCGTCACCGACTTCAACTCCGACCAAAGCGACTTGTACTTCAAAACCCCATCGAGAAAAGCCCGGGTGGGGTCCATCCCAGTCCGGCTTTGCGAAAAAATCCGCTCGGTGAGGAGGCGCAGGGTCTGCGCATTCCCCTCAAATCCGCCGTAGTCCGACATGAAATGATTGAGCGAACGTTCGCCGGCATGACCAAACGGCGGGTGCCCGAGATCGTGCGACAAACACACCGCCTCCACCAGATCAGGATCAATAAAGAAATCATCCCCAAGGCAGTCACGATCATGCCGCAACCACTGGCAGATCGATTTGCCAATCTGGGCCACCTCCAGCGAGTGCGTCAGCCTGGTCCGGTAAAAGTCGTACTCCCCGCTCCAAAAGACCTGAGTCTTACTCTGCAAACGACGAAAGGCCGGGGTGTGCAGAACCCGGTCACGATCAATCTGGAAAGGCGAGCGAAAATCGCCTTCGCTCCGCTTCCCGGACGCCCGCTCGACATCAAAGGCCTGATAGAATCGATTCTGCACCGCCGAGAAGTAACAAGTTCCCTCCGGCCATCAAGACACATTGTCCCACCTCAACGACCGAGCACCTTTCCGAAAACCTCCACCAGAAAGGCCAGTTCTTCATCACTGACCACCAGAGGCGGCATCAGGACCACCGTATCGAGAATCGGCCGAGTCAGGACTCCGTGGTCACGCAGCCGACGACAAACTTCCGCTCCGTTGCCGGCGACATCGATCCCCAGGATCAAGCCGACCCGGCGGACCGCGAGAACGTCTGAAAGCCCGCTCATGGCCTCCTCCAACAAGGCTCCTTTGCGTTCCACCTGCCCGAGGGTGTCTTCGGTTTCAAAAACCCGCAAGCTTGCCAGAGCTGCCGCACACCCAAGGGCATTACCTGTGTAGCTGTGGCCATAAAAAAAGGTCCTTCCTTCACCCTTGAACCCTTCGTAAATCTCCCGGGTAGTCAAGGTGGCCGCCAGGGGCATCGTTCCGCCGGTCAAGCCCTTCGCGAGACACAAAAAGTCCGGGACCACCTCCTCGTGCTGGCAGGCAAACATCCGGCCGGTCCGCCCGAACCCGGTCATGACCTCATCCAGAATCAAATGAATTCCCCGCTCGGCTGACCAATCGCGCAAGCCCGCCAGCATTCCCGATGGCCATCGCCGCATCTGATTAACCCCTTGGATCAGCGGCTCGATCACAACCGCCGACGCCGCCTCAACAACCACTTCCGGAAGAGCCGCGAGATCATCCATTCCACCGACCCGATAAACTTCCAGCCCGGACTCCCCGTAACCTTTCATGAACCGGGCAACGCCCCCCACCGAGGATGCCCCGAGAGTGTCCCCATGATAGGCCTTCTCAAAGGCGATGATGCCCGTCCTTCCCTCCTCCCCGCTTTGCTGGCGCCACTGCAGCGACATCTTCAAGGCCACCTCCAACGCAGTCGAGCCGTCGTCGGAAAAAAAACACCGCTCCAGCTTCGCCGGAAAGAACGAAGACAACTTCACCGCCAATTCGCTCGCCCGATCGTTGGCCAAGCCCAAGTACGAGGAATGGCATATTCGGGCCGCCTGTTCCTGAATGGCTCTGACAATCGAAGGATGACCATGACCGTGAATGTTGGTCCAGATGCTGGCGTTTCCGTCGAAGAAGCGTCTTCCTTCGACATCATGGAGCCAGCACCCGTCGCCCCGCGTGATCACCACGGGACTCTCCCGCTCCCATTGCTCCTGATCGGTGAAGGGATGCCAGCTGTGCGAGAGATCGGCCTGGGCCCACCAATTACCGTTCTCCTTCATTTGTTTTCCCCAAAATCTTGTCAACCTTTGCCACCAGATTCCACGGACACCGCTTTCGCTGATATTTGCGCCACAAGACATCCCGCAGGGCTTCCCAATCCGCCACCGATGGCGGATCCAGTTTCTCCCACTCCTCGTCGCTCCCTTCCTTTCGGTAGAGTTCGAACCTTCCCCCGTGATAATTCGCGCGCCAAAAACGAATCTCATCACCGTCCTGTTCCCGCCATTGATGCCTCTTCATGGGCTGAGCATCCAAAACCCCCCCTCGCAAATCCAATCAAATCTCCAACCCATTCCTCAGAAGCCCAGCAAAGGGCAGATCTGATTCACGGTTTGTCCGAAAAACCCGAACTTCCCCCCCAGCCCCAGCCTCACTAGTCTTTTCCTCCATCCCTCGAACCCCACCGCGCCCTCGCCCTTCCCCCATGTTCACCCATCTGCTCAATCTCCTTTACCCCGCGGTCTGTGAACTCTGCCAGGCCTCCCTCTCCGACGGATCGTCACTCTGCCTGTCCTGTCGCGGGCAGCTTCCCCGGCTTACCCCTCCCTTTTGTGCCAGCTGCGGCGAATCCTTCGACGGTGCCCTCGACGAGGACTTTGAATGCCAGAACTGCCGGGGCCTCCGTCACGACTTCGATTTCGCCCGCGCCTCTTTGAAGGGCCTCGCCCCATCGTTCGACCTCGTCCATCGCCTCAAATACCAGCGCCATTTCTTCCTAGTCCGCTCCCTCGCCGCCTTCCTTTACGACACCCTCCTTGAGGACGAACGCTTCCAAGCGCTGACCGCCCCACTTCTGGTGCCCGTTCCCCTTCATTGGCGACGTCAGCAATGGCGGCACGGCAATCAGGCCCACGAGTTGGCCCGCGAGCTCTCGAAAGCCAGCGGCCTCGCTCTGTCCTCCTGCCTTGTCCGCAAACGCCGCACCCAAACCCAGACCAAACTCAACCGACGACAGCGCCTCTCAAACCTCCGCGGGGCTTTCGCGATCAAGAAAAGACACCGCGATCGACTCGCCGGCAAGGACCTGATCCTGATCGATGATGTCTTCACCACTGGTGCCACCGCCCACGAGTGTGCCCGGCTCCTCAAAAAAGAAGCCAACGTGGCCCGGGTCGCGGTCCTCACTCTCGTCCGGGGATGACCCTCGCGCTCCCGAGACTGCACTTGCGATTTCATCCTCCAAGGGGGAAACTTACCCATGAAACGAAGTCTTGTGCCGGCCGCCTTCAACTCCACTCTTTTTCTCGACAACCAACGCGAAAGACTGCCTCAAGCGATTGCTGTCCCCCCGCAGACCCACGCTTAACCTCCCCCAATCGCACCGTGAACTATCAGGAGGCCCTCGACTGGCTCTACTCAACCCAGACTTTTGGGATCAAACTTGGACTGGATGGCCCCACCCGGCTCCTCCGCGAGTTCCTTGCCTTCCCTTCACACCGCGCAAAAATTATTCACGTGGCCGGCACCAACGGCAAAGGGTCGACCTGCGCCATGATCGA
>JALQTQ010000225.1 GCA_023263995.1 Akkermansiaceae bacterium
GAGCATGATTTTCTACCTCGCCGGCGGCTTTACCGGCAAAGACGGTAAGACAATGGGCCCCGGACTTGAAGTGAGCAAAATCATCGAGTCATCCTACCAATACTCCTTGATCGACGGGCAAACACTTTCCACCCCGGAAGGGGATCAGCAACTTCGTTTTGCCCTCGGCAGCCGACGCGAGAGCGACGAAAAACAGGCTTACGTCACTCTCCTGAGCGGCAATTTCGAAACGGCCTTTCCAGATGGCGATCCGGCTCAGGACGCTGAGGGTGATGAAGGTCCCCAAGGGGAAACCGATGCCGAGGCTCAGGAAGAAAGTGCCCAGGAGGAAAACGAGGGCGATACGGAGACGAACGAGAACTCCAAGCCCGAGTCCCTCACTACCGGCATCGCTCGTGGCAATCTTTATCTCATCGGCGATTCCGACTTCCTGGCTGATGGCATCGCCTATCAATTCATCCGGGTGAGCCGAGACAGCGGCATCCCCCAAGCCATTTGTGGTAATGGTCCGTTCATCCTCAACATTCTCGACCAGGCCGTGGGCTCCAAGCACCTCGTCGGTGCCCGCGCCCGCACCCCGGTTTACCGCACCTTCACCGTTCTCAAGGAGATGGAAGCGGAAATGGAAAAGGTTTCCGGTGAGAAAATCGCCCAATACCGCGAGCAGGAGGAGGCTGCCAACCGAGAGATCCAAGAAGTCTTCTCTCAGCGCAACTCGGAAAATCAGGCTCAGCTCAATGCCGAACTTCGAGACAAGATTGCGGAGCTCAATAAGACCATCGTGGATGCCAACCGAGCCATCCGCGAGGAGCAGAAGTCCTACAAGTCTCAGACCGACACCCTCAAGGCCGAGATCTTCTGGCGCAACATCCTCTACGTGCCCCTTGGGGTAATCGCTGTCGGGCTCACCGTCTTCATCGTTCGCAAACGTCAAACCAACGCTCGTTGATTCCCTTTTCCCTGCAACCCATAACCTGACCCTGATACCATGTCACGAATCCACCTCCTGATCCTCTGGGCCCTCGCCATCATCGCAGGCGTCATTTACTTCCAGCGCAAGGATGTTCCGCAAAGCATCAATTCCAAAACCAAGCTGGAAACCGGCTCCGACCTCATCGCCGGAGATCTCATTGAGACCATCGACGGCTTGAAAATTACCGATGGCGAGCAAACGGTCACGGTGAGGAAAATCGACGGTGAATGGTCTGTTGCCGAGCAAGATGACTTCCCCGCCAACATCAACACCGTCTCCCGGACCCTTCGCGCCCTGCGCGATGTCAAGGTCGCCCAGGGCGTGGTCGCTTCTCCGGAATACTTCGATCGCTTCGACCTCAACCCCGAGGACGAAGACGAGGACGAGCGCCCGAATACGATCACCTTCATTTCAGGTGACCAAGATGGCCCCACCCTCTTTATCGGGAAAACCCGCCAATCGACCGGCGGGAGCCGCAACACCGCCGGTCGCTTCGTCCGACTGTCCGACGACGACAGCGGTGTCTATATCGTTCCCGAATCCTTTAGCTTTCTCAATTTCGACCCAGGTTCTTGGATCGAGAAGATCCTCACCCCGCTCGAAGAGAAGGCACTCGAGGTCGAGGTCACTGCGCCCAACGACGAGTCTTTCAACTCCTGGAAGGTCTCCCGCAAGACCGTCATGGATGACTTTCTCGTTACCGACCTCGGGGAGAACGAGGTGACCAAGACGAACGAAACCGGGCTCCTCAAGAACAGCTTCGTTCGCACCCCGTTCACCGAACTGGTCAGCTCGGCGGACTATGAGGAACGGTCGGACAAAAAAGGCATCCGAACGGTCAAGGCCACCGACTCAGCCGGATCGACTTTCGAAATTACCATCACCCCGGAAAAAAAGGATGAGAAGAAGGATAAAAAGGACGACGCAAACACCCCCGTCCCAGCGATCAATTACCTGATCGCCATCAAGGTTCTCAACGGCCCGACGAAACCCGAGCCTCCTGCCGAAGACGCCACGGTCCAAGAAAAAGCCGTTTTCCAACAGCGGGTGGCCAATCTCGAGGACCTCTCAAGAAGCGTCAACCGCATGCGGCGCATTTACGAAGGCCGCTACTTCCTCGTCAACACCGCCTCCGTCACTCCCTTTCTCAAGAACCGAGGTGAACTGGTAAAACCCAAGGAGGATCAAAAGGACCCGGTCTCAGTCACCACCGACCCCATCGCGGTTCCGAATCCCAGCGGAAGCAACCCCCTCATCCCCGGAAACACTCCTAAAACCCCACCCGCATCGATTGCCCGCCCGATGGAAAACGACCCCAAAAAGCCCAAGATCGAAGCGGTCACCCCGCCCATCCGGGTTCCACCCCTTCCCAAGAAGGCGAATGAGGAAAAGGAAAACGCACCGGTAAAGCCAGATGAGGAGGTAAAGCCAGCCGAAGCTCCCAAACCAGCGGACACGCCCGATCCTGCCAAGGCTCCCCAGGCCGAGGAGTAGAAGGCTACCCGCCTCCGACTAAGGACAGCCTCTATTGCAAAAAACTTGCGTCTTTACCCTTGACTCACCAAGGCGTGAACGCAAGTTTTTTGCATCTATGAGACTCCTTTTCTTTTTTCTTCTAACCTTGGGGGTGCCGGGCTTGGATGTGGCATCCCTCCACCCCCTCATCACGGACGCGGTGAAGCAAGTTGGCGGAGACCGCGTGAAGGTGGTCGAGGTCATCAAGCCGGGCGACAATGTCCACCAGTTCAAGCCCAAACCTGGTGATCTCCGGGCCATGGCAGAGGCTCGCTTGATCTTTGCCTCAGGCAAAAACCTGGAGCCTTACCTCGACGAACTCAGTGACAATCTGGAACCGCACCAACTCATCATCGAGGTCGGCAAGACTCTTCCGTCCCAGAAAGTTTCCAAGGAGGACCAAATCTACGCTTGCTGCGAGCATCACGCGGTTGGCGGCATCGATCCTCACTGGTGGCACGATGTCCGAAATATGGAGCGGGCTCTCCGCGTGATCGAGAAGGCTCTTATCAAGGCCGATCCCGAGGGCAAGCAGGCCTATTCCGCCAATTCGAAGAAGCAACGGGACCGCCTCGACCAGCTCAACCGCTGGGTGAAGGGCCAAGTCGCCACCATTCCGCGCGAGAGACGTCATCTCGTGACTGCCCACGCCGCCTTTGGCTACTTCTGCAAGGCCTACGGATTTAAAGCCAGCTTTGTCCAGGGCCTGAGCGCGCGCGGTGAGGTTTCCGCCTCTCAACTCGCCGGAACGATCCAAGAGCTTCGCCGCGAAGGCATCCCGATGGTTTTTCCCGAGAAGTCGGCCAATCCCAAAGTCCTCGAGCAGATTGCCCAGCAAACCGGAGCCAAGGTGGGACAGCCCCTCATCGCCGATGGTTCCTCCGCCAGTTACCAAGAGATGATCATGAGCAATGTCCGTCACATCGTGGGCGGCCTCAAGTAAAGCGGCACGAGTTCCGCCCCTCGCAGGGGTCGCCTTTCCGCCCATCCCATGATCCATGACCCGGTCGCCTTTCGCCGTCACTCTTCTTCCCCTTGTTCCGCTGGCGGTGCTGGGGTGGCCTTTGTGGAGGGTGACCCATGCCTCGGTCGATCTTGCCCCGCCTTCAGCCCCCGAGAAAGCCCGCGGTCCGCTCCTCACCGCTGACCTCTCCGTCCAGTCGGCCCACCCCTTCCAGTCCTTTTCGGTGACCATTCAAGAAAAGACTTGGACCTTTGAACCGGACGAAGACATCAAGGAGGTTCACATCCCCAAAGGAAAGGAGGTGATCCTCAAGGTCTCCATTGTCTGGCCCGACGACACGCCCGAGACCGCCACCCAGGTTCTCTTGGAGCCCGAGGGACGCCAGGGGCGGTCCCACACCATCTGGGGCCTCGGCGAGGTCACCGAGGAAATCTCCTTCACCTGGGAGGACCCGTCGTGAACCACGCACACCACCAGCTCGATCTTACCAATGTTTCCTTCCACTACGGGAACAAAGAGGCCCTGCGCGCCATTTCCTTCTCGGTCCACTGCGGCCAGCGGCTCGCCCTTCTCGGCCCGAACGGGGCAGGCAAAAGCACGCTGATCCGCCTCCTCGCCGGACTCCTCCCCCCCCAGACCGGGTCCCTCCTCTGGAGAGAACGTCCGGTGAACCAAGCCAGACGAGAAATCGCCTACCTCCCGCAAGTCGACCGACACCAGCGCCACTTCCCCATCCGCGTCCGCGATGTTGTGGCGATGGGACGCTTTCCCCACCTCGGGCATCTCCGTCGCTTTCGGCCCATCGATCGCGCAAAAACGGCCGAAGCGATTGAAACAATGAATCTTGGCAGCATTGCCGATCATCAGATCGATCAGCTCTCGGGTGGCCAACAGCAGCGCACCTACATTGCCCGGGCCTTGGCTCAAGAAGCTCATGTTCTTCTTCTCGATGAACCCTTCAATGGGCTCGACGTCGAGAGCCGCTGCCACCTCTCAGAATCCTTGTTCGATCTGACGCAGAGCGGACATCTCATCATTGCTTCTCATCACCAGCTCGAAAACGTCACCCAGATCTTCACTCACGCTCTCGTCCTCGACCACACCCAAATTGCCTTCGGGCAGGCCCCCGAGGTGATGATGGACGAGAACGTGAAGGCTACCCTGCATTCTTGCCACCCGCACGATCATGAGCGAGTTCTTTGAGATCCTGCTTTTTCAAAGGGCCCTCATCGCCACCGTGATCATTGGCTTTGTCAATGGCTATACCAGTGCCTTCGTCCTTCTCCACCGCAGCCCACTCAAGCTGACAGCTCTGAGCCACAGCCTCCTTCCGGGAGTTGCCCTCGCGGCCTTTTTTGTCGGACTGGGCGTGCTCAGCGCCTTTTTTGGAGCCCTCATTGCGGCAGTCATGATCGGAATCCTGACGGTCCTGCTGTCTCGCGTGACCAAGATCAGCGACGACACCGTTCTCGCCGTCCTATACACCGGGGCCTTCGCCCTAGGGATTATCGTGCTCCAAGAACTGGGATCCAACCAGGACCTCGAGAACTGGCTCCTCGGCAACATTCTCGGACTCTCGGACCTCGACCTCTGGATGAGCTTCGGGGTGGGCCTGGTGGCGGTGATCCTCCTCTCCCTCTTCCGCCGGGCCATTGTTCTCAATCTCTACGATCCGGAGGTGGCGGCCAGCTTGGGCATTCCAACCCGCCTGCTCGATTACCTTTCCTTCGCAATCCTCATCTTGGTCCTCGTGACAACCCTGCAGGCCGTGGGCTGCATCCTCGCGATTGGACTCATCGTCACCCCGGCCGCGATTGTCCGGCCCTTTGTCTCAACCCCGGAAACCCTCTTTCCCCTCAGCGGACTGGTGGGCGCGGGAGGAGCCGCTCTCGGTTTTTTCCTCAGTTTCCGCGTCTCGCTGCCCGCCGGAGCCAGTATCGCGGCCACCCTGGCTTCCCTTTTCATTCTATCGGTGATCCTTCGCTCGCTCTTCCGCCTACGCTTACCAAGGGTCACTTGATCATGAGTCCACTTCGCGAATGAGGTCAGCTTGCAGGATGCGCTCGAGACCGTCGCTCCCCCGCAACAACAACTCCCCGTTCGCCGCAAGCCCCTCGACTCTCCCGGTCTTCCGCTGTCCTCCGACGTCCATTGTGACCACTTTTCCGGTCAGGACACATCGTTCGGACCACGCCTGTCGCACCGCCTCAAATTCCTCC
>JALQTQ010000226.1 GCA_023263995.1 Akkermansiaceae bacterium
CGGCCCTTGTCAAGATCATCGTTTCTGAGAAGCCAGACATCCTCGGGATCTGCGAGATCGGCACCCCGGAGGACCTCGCCGACCTCCAGTCCCGGCTCAAGGAGGCAGGTCTCGATCTCCCCCACAGCCTTCACACCGGAGGCGTCGACCAGACCCGACACCTTGCCCTGCTTTCGGCATTCCCGATTACGGCCAATCAATCACGTCGCGAACTGACCTACGAACTCAATGGGGTCGAACGCTTGATGGGCCGCGGACTTCTCCATGCCACGATCAACCTGCCCGGTGGGGCGACTCACTTTATTGGGCTCCACCTGAAATCAAAACGCGAGCTCAAGGACTTCGACCAGGCCGAGATCCGACTCAACGAGGCCCGCCTCGCCCGGGAACACTGCGAGGCCATCCTGGCTGACGATCCCCGGGCCCGCATCGTGGTTTACGGGGACTTTAATGACACGCGCAAAACACCCCCGCTCGCCATGCTTATGGGGGAATACAAATCGGACACCTACCTGGGCGATGTTTTCGTCAAGGACTCCCGCGGGCACCTCTGGACTCACTATTGGTCATGGCAGCAGCAGTATGCCCGTTTCGACTGGGTCCTGGTCTCCCCTGCGATTTATCCCGATGTGGACAAAGAGCAGTCCTACATTGTCGACCCGGAAATCTGGAATGAAGCGTCAGACCACCGGGCGGTCTTGGTGACCTTCCAGAGGTAGTCAAGGTTCTCAGCCCTCGACTCACGGTTGAGGTTGCAATTGATACCCGGGTGACCCGAAAAAGCAGCTGAAGCCCTTCTCGACTCCGACGGGATCACGCCCTGGCCGAGGTCCCATAAACGCGAACGAATGGGCTCGCAGGTGGAGAGCAAAGGCCTCGTCTCGGTCTTCAGCGCCTTCCTTCACAGCCTGCGCGAGGGTACCCGAATCGGCACCTTTGCCCTGCTGACCATCGTCCATCTCCTCGCCCAGATCCTGGTCCTCAAGACCCTGCGGATCGGGGTCGAGATTGCCGCGGCGCGCTGAGCCCAACGGGTTCAGCGCTCACTCGCCCGCAAACGGAAAAAGGCCTTTCCGCCATTGTCGGGCACGGTCGAGCGCCACACCAAGGTCCGCAGGCCGACTCCATCCCCGGACTCCCCGATCAGGATAAACGAATCTTCAAGGGGCATCCAGTTCATCAAATCACCAGAAACCTCCCCTTCCAAAAGAATCCCGTCGGTTCCAAGGCGACGTTGGTAAGTGAAGAGGAGGTGCCCGAAGGAATCACGGGTCAGCCGCGGTCCGGCATTGAAGACACGGTCGCTGCTTCCGCTCGCGAACTCAAGAAATGCCGACAATCCGTCTCCATCCTCGTCTGCCGAAGCCACCCCGTCGAAAAGAAGCTCGTCTGATCCCCCGGGAGTTCCGCCATTTGCCAGACTTCTTCGCCAATTGGCGGCTACGGCATGGTCGGGATTGCCAAGGGGAGCCACCAGGGTGAGGGAGGGCCCCTGTCCATCCGCTTCGGCTGGCCACGGGAATTGATCCCCATAGACAAAATTGCGGATCTCAAATCCGAAGGCATCCACCAAGATCACGCGCTCGCCTCCATTCGAGAGCTGGTTCGAATCATTCAACCCACGGTATTCCCCGGGCAGCAGATCCCCGGCCCGGCCCGGATACCGGAAGAGGAAGGCAGACCGGTCCCGCACGAGGACCTTTCGCTCACCCGCACCAAGGGTTTGCACGGGCAGATTGTGGACGATCCCCTCGGTGAAGGAAACCCCGGTAAGATCGATGGGGGACGCCCCGATGTTCATCAATTCAACGAACTCAAAACAATCGGAGTCTTCAAAACCGGCCGCAAATTCGCCAACATCCGGAGGTGCCGGATGATACATCAGTTCAGAAATCACGAGGTTGGCCGCCGAGGCCGGCTCGACCGCGGTGGTGTTCTCGATAGTGATGCTGCCTCCCTCAAGGAGTTCGCCGGAAAAGTCAAAGGCTTGCAGCTGGTATGATCTCACCCCCGGCCCCACCGGAAATGAGACCTCCCAGGTATTGCTGCCGGTCCAGACGACCTCGAGCGCCTCGCGGGCACCGGCCAGCCGGATGTCACGGACGTTGACCCACCCGGTCCCGGATACGGTGGCAGTGCTGGCGTTCACCACCAGTGGCGATTCGGTGGTGATCACGAAGTCCGTCCCGGGGATCCCCCCGTTGATCTGCGACAGCACATTGGCGGCGCGACCGGCGATGCTGTAAGTCCCGCTGTTCGGGCGATCCCAATTTTGCGAGGGCGACAACTCCGACAAATGATCCTGCCAGCCGCCCATGTAGTCAGCATTCCAGGTGGTGGTGATGATGTCGTGCAAATGTCCCAGATAAATCCGGCGACGGGCCTCGTTGCCCGGAGTGGACGCGCTGTTGGTCATCCGGTTGACTTCCCCGTTGGCATAAATCGAACGGGTGTTGCTGAAGGCGAAGTCCATGTCGTGGGGCAGGTAGATGATGCGCCCGTCCGGCCTCGCGTAATACATCCCGTTATGCAGGGTGCCCGCCCCGGTATTGTCCCCCGCCCCCGAAAGCACGGCGTAAGCCATCCCACGAAGCCAGCTGTCGACATCGACCACGTCCTCCAGGGATTGGTCGAAGGCCGCTCCAGATTTGGACATCTGCTTGCCGTAGTTGATGATGGGGGTGAAATCGTCATTGTCCCGGTTGTTTTTCTTCGAGAGGTAAAAGCGATACCTTTCCTTGTCATCACCATTGTCACGGATGGCGAGGCTGGCGATTCCATCGCCTTGCGGCACCTTGTTCCCATTCCCGTCGGTGCTCTGCGGAAAATAAACAAAATCATACTCGAAAAGGTTGCCGCTCGACCCGTCCTCGAATTGAGAATCGAGGAAGACATCGTCATAGCGCGCCATCTGCAAAATGGCGGGCCGGGTGTGGGTGATTCCCGTCGGGGTGATGACCTGGATCAAATCATAATAACGGCTGATGACTCCGCCGGAATTCGCCATCATCAGATCGAACAACAACTCGAACTGTCCCGACCCGGTCCCTTCGGAACGATCAATGGCCATGGACTGATGCACCCCGCGATAAGGCTGGTCCGGCCCGAAGCGCATGTTGTATCCCACCCGCGGCTGGTAGGCTCGGGCCCGCTGGCTGCCCTTCAATCTCACCCGCACTCCATAGTAGATCTCCTCCTCCCGGTCGATGATGGTCGCGCCAAAGCGATCATTGCTCATGACCTCAATGTTGGTGTGCATGAAATCACGGTCGGCATTGGTCATGACGATGCGGAAGTTGTGCAGGCCGTTGGTGGCAGCCAGGCCATCGTCGATCTTGATCAAGGCCCGGGAGTCAGGTCCCCCGGCCGGGAAAAGAGAGGAAGCCCCCGCTCCGTCCACCCCCTCAAGATAAAATTGCACCACCGCGCCAGCGGCCTGCCCGGGAATGGTTCCAGTGAACCTCCCCGAGGCAGCCCCGGTCATCGTAACCGACTGGAATGCCCCCCCGTTCACGGAATACCGCAGAGTCATCCCCGTGATAAAATCGGGATCCGAGGCGTTGGCTGAAACGACCACCCCTTGCCCCGGAGCCGGAACCACCGGATCGTGCCTAAGACCATCAAAGGTCGGCCCGATGTTACCCTCGGCCCGCGAATTGTCTGCCGACGGAGTCCCGACATCCACCGGGCGGTCGATGACCTGGGCCATCGCGGAACGGGAAAAGTAGAGCCGGGTCAGGAACAACGGCGAACCCGTGACCCACCGTGCCCGGAAGGTGATCTGATACTCCCTCCCGTTCACCACCGATTCCCCGTTGGCCAGCGTGGTCTCGATCTGGTTGTGCATGTGTTCGCTCACCCCGGTGGAAACCAAACGCAAGACCTGGTTCGCCGGATCATCCGGATCCGCGATCACTTCACTGTGCCGATGATTTCCGCGCAAGCGCCAGGAAGTCGTTCCCGACTCGAAATCGCCATTGGACAGCATCGAAACTGCCGAGCCCTCGGGATTCTCGATCACCGACAAGTCATCGATCAGAATCTCGCCTTCATCGAGAAGCCCCATGTTGAATTCCCGCCAAAGGGTCGGCCCGCCGTCGGATTGGGCCACCTTGCGATACTGGTAGGTCCGCCATCCGGTCCGGCCGCTCTCGTCACTGGCGGCCCACGCCTCGGGGCGGGAATTGTCCGCATTCAGGTCCCGCAACTCAAGCGTCCTCCCGCCGCCATCGGCAGGGTCGGGCCAGCGCCCGCCGTCAAAGTAGCGGACCACGTCGGCCGGGTTTCCGGAAGCATCGCAGAGCAGCAATCGCTCTCCACTGCGCGAAAGGGATCCGGTGAACTCGCCCAGGATCCGAGCCCCGGGGTAAGCCGCACTGAAAAGGACGGTATCCCGCACCAGACAGGCGTGCTCGCCGGGGGCCAGCATCGTGCCCGAAGGAAATTCAAATCCAATGCCATCGTCAAAAAACCACCCACCCAGATCCACTTCCTGCCCGCTGCGATTGGCAAGCTCCAACCATTGATTGCCTGACTCCTCACCACCGGGCAGGAGCGCCGGCGGGTGATAGCAAATCTCACTGATCACCACCTCTTCCCGAAAGGCAAACTGATTGAGAACACCGGGAGTCGGCAGCGATGGATAAAGCCACTCCTCCCCGCGCCCCGGTACCAGCCCCCGGTTGCGCCCGCTCACCCGACGAGCATCCAACACCTCTCCCGCCCTCGTCAGAAAAATCTTTTCACCCTCAAAGGCACGGAAACCCAGCGCGGTCTCATCCAAAAGCAGAAGCTCGCCCGGAACGAGGACCTGCGAGTCCAAGGTGACTGAGCGAGTGTCATCGCCGTCGACCGACAAGGTGACCCCGTCAAGATCGCGAGCCGTGGTGCCCAGCTGACGAAGCTCCACCCAGAACTCAAGCGCGGTGGCCGCCGGAAGTTCGTTGATGACCAGCTCCGAGGGAAGCGGCTCGGGATCAAAATTACGCGTTCCCCTCGTTCCCCCGCTTTCCCGAGAGAAGGTCCAGTTCTCCGGCGGGTCATTGGCGGTGTAGGGTTTTCGCTTGGCCAGCGAGGCTCCCGAACCATCGGCTTCCACCGGCCAACGACCGCCGTCGCGGTAATCCAGTTCATCCATGAGACGATCGCCCCGGTTGATGAGACGCAGTCGCTCGCCACCATTGTCCAACCTTCCCGGGAAGGGCCCGAGCTCACCGGCCCCCGGGTTTCTAGCCACTACAAGATAGCCGCCCGGTTCAATGAAGGTGCCTTCCGGAAAGACATACCCCACCCCGTCGAGCCGCCAGCCCGAAAGGTCAGTGCGGATCCCCATCTGGTTGAAGAGTTCGATCCATTCGTCGTTCCCCCCGGCGTCCGCAGGATGATAGTTGACCTCGTTGAAAACCACCACCGCATCCGGCCTGGAAGCCGGGCGGTTCAGTCCCACGTCCGGCACCGGCGGCAGTGAATTGAGATCATTCGGATCACTGCCCGATGACACCTCGAGGCTATCATTGGCCCCGTCCCCGTCGCTGTCGACGACGTTGGGATCCGATCCCGTGTCGCCCGGGCCCGCAAAGGTTCCCCTCC
>JALQTQ010000227.1 GCA_023263995.1 Akkermansiaceae bacterium
GGTCGAAACCGCTGAGGAGGCTCCAAACGAACTGATATCGAGGTCGATGTCGATTTTGTTGGTCCCGGATTCGGTGACAAAAGTCAGAACCGCTTCATTTGGAGCTTGGGCCCGGAGGAATGGAGCAAGAGCCGCCAGGCAAAAGAGATGGGGCAATTTCATGCGCCACCCCTAGCAGGTGGAACTCCCAAGGCGAAGAAAAAGGGGAAACTTGTCTTTGTTGTGCCGTCTCGCCGGTTTCGAAACGGAAGGCTCCGGGGACTATGCGGAAGGTCTCACCGCGAGGTATTCCTCGAGGGCCCGCGTGGCATCATTGTCACGCATCAGGGTTTCGCCGATGAGGATGGCGTTGGCTCCGGCATCGAGGACCCGTTGGGCGTCTTCAGGGGATTTGAGGCCGGATTCAGAAACAAGGAGCACGTTGTCTGGAACTTCCTCGGCCAGACGCTCAGTGGTGGCAAGGTCGGTGGTGAAGGTCTTGAGGTTGCGATTGTTGATGCCGATGAGATCGGCCCCGAGCTCCAAGGCTCGCTCCATTTCAGGGAGATCGTGGACTTCGACCAAGACGTCCAGCTGGATGTCGCGGGCAGTCTCGTAAAGCCGCCGCAAGTCTTCATCGGTGAGGGCGGCCACGATGAGGAGAATGGCATCGGCTCCGGAGACACTGGCTTCGTAAATCTGGCACTCGTGGACGGTGAAATCCTTGCGGAGCAGGGGAATGGATGAGATACGGGAGATTTCCACCAAGTGCGAGAGGTGACCTTGAAAATACTTTTCATCAGTGAGAACGGACATGCAGCTCGCCCCTCCGTCCAGGTAGCGACGGGCCTGGCGGACGGGATCGAAGTCGGGGTCGATGATGCCGGCTGAGGGCGAGGCTTTCTTGACTTCGGCGATCACCCCAAGTTGGTCGGGTCCCCGGTCGAGGGCGGAGCGGAAGCCTCCGAATTCGTTGCGCATCAGAGCAGAGGCTCGCAGCTTTGTGGTCAGGGGGATCAACGGTTCGATCTCCTTCCTCTTGTGAGCGATGATTTCGTTTAGCTTGTTCATGGGCCTCCGGGGGACGAGATACGTCATCGATTCAAAAATGAAAGCGCACAATTCCGACCTTGTCTTGCCGCGTGGGTGAGGTGACTTTGACCGGGTGAAACGGTGGTTCCTTTCTTTGGTATGCCTGATTCCGCTGCTCGTGGGCGCGCAGGAGAACGTCACAAGCACCGTGGCGGGGCGGGTCACCATCACCGGGAGCGCCCAGCGGCTCCGGGTGGCCATGGTTCAGGAGGCAGACGACCTGATCAAGGAACTCGATCAACTGGTGGGCGGGTTGCCCGGCAAGGCCCTGCCGATTTATGTGCAACTTTACCCCGAAAGTCCCGGAAAGCCTTCGGCAATGGGCCGGAGCTTTTTCGTCTCGCCACAAGCGGAGTCGAAATACCGTCTGCAGATCGATCTTCGCTTGGGGCCCGGCAATTCTTTTGATCGCGGCGAGTTTGAAAGCCGCCTTTTGGAGATGCTGATCATGGAACGGACTCTTCGTGCTCTGCCTCCCGAAGAGACCGCGGAAAAAGTCGAGGTCCGGCCATGGCTCGTTGACGGCCTCCTTGAGGCCATGGCTTGGCGGAATGGGCGGGGTGACCGACGCATGTATTCCTCGCTGATGGAAAGCGGGGGCTGGATGGAAGTTGAAAAGCTGGTTGATCGAACCACCTTTGAGGGGATGGATTCGTTGAGTCGGGAGCTGTTTCGGGCTTCCTCGGGGGCTCTTGTGATGGCGCTCTTGTCTCAATCGCAGGGGCCGCAAAGGATGAGCAAGTTTCTCGGAAAGGTGGCGGTGTTCGAGGGAGAGCAATTGACCCTCGTCCGAACCCATTTTCCGCTCGTCAACCTCGGGCCCAGAGGATTGGAGCGCTGGTGGATGTTGCAGGTGGCGGCGATGTCGGAGAAGAAATTGACTGAGGCCATGACTATTCCAGAGAGCGAGTCGAGGCTAGCCAAGGTTCTTCAGCTTTATCCTAACGATACCGCAGGGCAACCCATGCAGGTCGGACTCGATTCTTGGCGGATGGTGGCCGACCTCAAGACGAAGGAAGAGCGCGTCCAAGCGATCCGTCATACCGCCGACCTGCTGGCGCACCTCAGCTTCCGATGCTTTCCCACTTACCGGCCGGTGATTGGGGGCTATCTCACCATCCTTTCGAATTTGGGAGAGGGAAGGACCGACGAGATCGAGATCATGATGGCCAATCTGAAGACCTACCGGGAGGCCGAGATGAAGCGGTTTGCTCAGCTTACTGATTTGATGGATTGGTATCACTTGGCAAGCGTGCGCGAAGAGAGTGGGGAGTTTGACGACTACCTGCGAGTGCGCGAAAACCTGCGGAAAAGCAGCCTGGCGCGAGAGGACCCCGTCAATCGCTATCTTGACAAGGTGCAGGAGCTCTTCGCGCGGGATTGAGCTTCTGCAAACGGGCGATCAGTGCGACCGTGCAGACGAGCATTCTGACTTCGCCGTCAATGGGAGTCGGGAAGGGTGATCCCGTGAGAGGCAAGCCAGCCGAGGCAGGCTTCGTGGTCGTTGTAGTCGTATTGCCACGAAAGAAAGCCGAGGTCTCGTCCGGTTTCGATATTTTCGGCCAGATCGTCGAGGTAGAGGGTCTCGGATGGGATGAGCCCGTGAGTGTTGATGGCCTGATGGTAGAATGCCGGGTCTGGCTTCATGGACCTGACTTGGTGAGAAAAGTGATGGTGGTCGAAATGGGAGAATCCGGGGAACGCTTTGAGAAAGGCCTCGGCATGCAGGTTGTTGGTGTTGGAAAACAGGACGAGACGATGACCGCTTGCTTTGAGGTGCTCCACGACCGACCACATCGGGTCGTTGGCAGAAAAGATGTCCTGCCAAGCCGAGGTGAATGACTCGGGTGAGAGAGGCGAGGGGACGGTTTTCAGCGAACGCGCGATGAATTCCTGGTCGTCCAATGATCCGCTTTCATAGGGGTCCTTGACGGCAAGAAATTCGGGGGGCAGGGGGGCGTCGGGTGCGCCGAAAACAGCCTCGTGAAAGCGTTCGAAGTGCAGTTTGAGGAGGACGTTACCGATATCGAAGAGAAAGGTCATGTTTTACGGGTGAGCGGGAGGATTTGGTCGAGGTGGCTGCGTGCAATCACTTTGTCAGGGCATCGTCCATATTCAAGAGGGTGGAGGCCACCACGGTGAAGGCCGCGCCGTCGGCGGTTCCGGCCAGTTCCTTGAAAGGTTCGGGGTCGGTCTCGTAGTCCTTGACGGTGTCGTGGTAAAGGGCGGTGAGAACCTCAAGCTGACGTCCGGTGGGGCGGAGACTGGTGGCCATCCGAAATCCGGAGGTGAGTTTTTGCATGAGGTCGCCCTCGGTATCGTATTTCATACGCCGAGCGAGGCCCTGGGCCATTTCGGCAAAAGCCTCGTCGTTGAGGGTGGCCAGAGCCGCGAGCGGGGTGTTGGAAACGAGGCGTCGCGAGTTGCAAGTCTCGCGGGTGGGGGCATCAAACGAGCTGAAGGTCGGGTAAGGGATGCTGCGTTTCCAGTAGGTGTAAACGGCGCGACGGTATCGGTTGGGGTCGCCCACCGGAGCTGCATTCCATGGGCCGTCATTGAACGGTTTCCATACTCCACCGGGGATCGGGGGGCGAACCGGGGGGCCGTAGAGGTCGTGGTTGGCCAGCCCTGAGACCACGAGGTGGTGGTCGCGCACCATTTCGGCGCTGAGGCGGTTGCGGGGACCTCGAGAAAGGGAGAGGTTGTTGGGGTCCTTCTCTTTGGAAAGCGAAGTGGCCTTGGCGGATTGTCGGTAGGTGGCCGACAGGAGGATTTCACGGATGAGGGTTTTGCGCGAATGCTTCATTTCGGTTTGGAAGCGGACGGCCAGGTCATCGAGGAGCTTGGGGTGTGAGGGTGGAAGACCCGAGGAGCCGAAGTCCTCGAGCGTTTCCACGAGGGATCGTCCGAAAAGTTGGCCCCAGACGCGGGCCACCAGAACGCGCGAGGTGAACGGATTGTCCGTGGCGGTGATCCAGTGAGCGAGATCGAGGCGGGTCGGGTCGTCCGGGCGAGCAGGATTGAGGGGATGAAGCGAGGCGGGAGTGCCAGGGAGGAGTGGGGTGTCGTCTTTTTCCAGCCAGTTGCCTCGTTGGAACGATCGGGTTTCCCGGCGCAGGTCGGGTTGCAGCCGATCCATGATCGCGAGGTGAATCGCCCCGCCCTTGGTGTAAGCGTCACGGGCGGCGTCGCGCTGCGCCATCGTGGCATTGGTTTTCGGCTGGGCCAGCCAGTTGTGGAGGGTCGGGCTATTGGTGAGTTCGAGTCGTCCTCGTTTGGTGGCCATGGGCCCGGTGGGAGCCTGCGCATTGTGGCGCAGCTCGAGGTGGAGGGTGCTGCCCGGGGGTAAGTCAAGGGGGGATTCGAGAAGGACCACGCAGGAACGCGGGTGGTATTGGTGGGTATGAGCTCCCCAGCCGCTGGCTCCCGGTTTGAGCGACTCATTGGGATCAAAGATGGGGAAGTCATCGTCTCCGAGGACGAGGAGCAGGGGGACGTCCTCGGGTTGGTCCTTCCCGGGAAGGGTGGACTTGAGGGTGATTTGGGAAAGGACGGCCCCGAGTTCCGGAGTGTGCATGGCCTTCGCGGGATCGAGGGGCAAAGTGTGGATGCGGAGGGCGCTCAGGCGGTCGAGTTGCTCCGGTTTCGGAATGTCGAGCTTGAAAACGATGCCATTGGGAATGGTCCCTTGGGTGCGGAATTCGAGGTAGCCATCGACCAACTTGCCTTCTGAGTCCACCTTTTCCGACTGGACGGTCATTTGGTCGATCTTGGTCCAGGCGGTATCGGCGATCAGTTGTCGGGATTCCTCTTGAAGTTTCCGCTGGAGTTTGCGGAAGGTCGCGCGATGGTTGGCTTGGGCCGGGTATTGCTCCCGGGAATCGGGAACGCGTAGCGTGGGGAAGTGTGAGTTGTGGTCGAGGTCGCGGGAATTGTTGAAGAAGGCGAGGAACTCATAATACTCGTCATGGCGGATCGGCTCGTAGGGGTGGGCGTGGCACTGCACGCACTCAAAGGTGATGCCCTGGATTCCTTTCCAAGTGGTGTTAACCCGGTCCATCACAGCCATTACCCGAAATTCCTCGTTATCGGTGCCACCCTCGGCATTTTGCTGGGTGAGGCGGTGGAAGTTGGTGGCGATGAGATCATCGAGGGTAGGATTTGGGAGGAGATCGCCGGCGAGTTGCTTGAGAAGGAATTGATCGTAGGGCAGGTCCTCGTTGAGGGCACGGATGACCCAGTCGCGGAAGGGCCAAGCGGTCCAACGTCGGTCCGCGCCGAGCCCCTCGGAGTCGGCATAGCGGGCGAGATCGAGCCATGGGCTGGCCCACTTCTCCCCAAAGGACGGACGAGCAAGGAGTTCGTCGATCACCTCGGCGACCGCTTGGTCTGGCTGGTTTGTGTAGGCTTGGGCAAAGGCATCGAGTTCGGCGAGAGTGGGCGGTTGCCCGATGAGGTCCAGAAAAAGGCGCCGCAGGAGTCTGTCAGGTGCCGCTGG
>JALQTQ010000228.1 GCA_023263995.1 Akkermansiaceae bacterium
CCCGCTTTGCCACGAAGGGAGATCGAAGGGCCCGAAATCGATGTTGCGCTGACGCCCTTCGGCAAATCCGAAGCGAAAGTTGACGGTCGGACGCATCGCTGCTTGTGCTCCTTCTGCGAGGGCTTGTGACCGTGCCACCTTGGCCGCCATGGCCGCCAAATCGGGGCTGGCCACAAGAGCTGTTTCGATGTCGCGGCGCATCGCCGCATCGTTCCACTGCCGCCACCAGCCTCCAGAAACGGCCGGTCGTGATTCTCCACCGAGGCCGTCCGATGAATCGATCTGACAGCCAGACACGAGAATGGCCAGCCCAAGGACCATCATGGCGGAACCTGCTTTCATCACGGAGCGGGATGGACGTAGATGCCCGTGGCGTTGATCTGCATGTTGTCAGCCTGAGAAGAGGAATCGACCGTTCCGGTCACGGTCACGGTTCGTAATTCATCGAGACCACCGACGCCCTTGAGCCCCGCCTTGAGCACGCTCCCGTTCTCACCGATAACCCGCACAGTCACGATGGAGGCCTTGATCACCGCGGGATCATCACAGCAAACATCCCAAGGCGTCTCACACTCGTCGCCCGGAATGAGATTGCAGGCAGTCAGCTTTTTGGGGTCCCCCATTTTCATCACCGCCCTTTCTTCCATGAAAATGTCAAGGTCACCGATCAAGGAGCCCTTGAAAATCACGGTCTCCCCATTTCGGGCGGTCTTGCGCATCTCCGCGATCTCGAGCGGATCCGCCGGGGCCTCGGCAAGCAAAAGGGAGTTCAAAGTCCGGCGATCCGGGTTTGCGGGCACCTCATCCGCTTGCTTATCCTCTGAGCAGGAGGTCAGGGCCACGGCAAGGGCAACAGTCATCAGGGTTTTGTATTTCATGGTTCTTATAGTTTGAGTTGGGATTAGTCGGATCGCAGGGCTTTCGGAAGGGAAGGAAGAAGGCAACGAATCGCGGGCGGCAGGGCCCCGACCGACCCCAAGAGAAGACCGGTGACAAGACCCCAAGCAATCACGGAGGGTGTCAAGATGAGGGTGAAGGTTCCGATGGAGAAAGGCACGGTCCGCCCGTCGAGGAGGAAGTAGCCTGTCACAAAGGCGACAAGAGTGCCGGTCAGGGTGGCCAACAAACTCTCCTGAACCAAGGACGCCAAAAGAGCCAAGCGGGTGTAGCCAATGGATTGCAGGGTGGCCATTTCCTTGATGCGCGAGGCGAAGGCGGCGTAAAGTGTGTTCAGTCCCCCGAAGAGAGCTCCCGCCGCGACCAGGGCCGCCGTCACCCAGGTCATCACCTTGATCGGTTCGTAAAAGAGACCAAGTTTCTCGTAGTAGCGGTCTTCCCGGATTGCCGAGAGTTCCAGGTCGTTCCGCTGAAAGGCAAAAAGCTCCGCCTCGTCAGTTTTCCCCTCGTCGAGTCGCAAGGTCACCGAGGAAAGAGAATCCCGTTGGGACAGGGAAGCGAGGTTATTGCGATCGAACCAGATCTCCGACTCTAAAACCGTGCCGGGTGCTTCGAAGATCCCCGAGATCCGGGTTTCCGAATCGCCAAAATAAAGAAGCTGCCCCACCCCAAGCTCATCGGCCGAGACCCCGAGCTTGCGATGCGCCAGATGCCCCACCATGACCTCGTCAGGGCCCGGAAATGATCCCTCCCGCAATGCCACGGTGGTGTGAACGAGGAGAGCCCTTTCCAACACGCCCCTCATGAGAGCCTGCGATTCGTGCCCCGAGGCGGTGCGAATCGGAGCCTGGTAGGTGATCTCGCCTGAAATAGCTTCCACTCCAAGCACTGAGGCCACCCCGGGAATCGCTCCGGCCGCCGCTTCGACTTCAAGGGACACCTCCGATCGTTCCACCGATTCCTCCGACCCTTTACCGAGTAGGATGACATTGCGGGGCGAACCGGAAGCCGCGAGGACCCGATCCATGCCGTCGTCGAGAGCCACCGCCGCCATCATCAGAAGCACCACCACCGCCGAGCCCCCGACCGTCTGGAAAAGACGGGCCGGGTCCCGGAAAAGGTTTCGGAGAGCATAGGTAAAGGGGAGCATGATTCAGGCGTTCAGTGATTGCACGAGAGGGCGGGAGGTCGCTTTCCAGGCCGGATAAAGAGATGCGACGAGACCCAGGGTCACTGCCACCGCGAGACCCGACAGGGTCACGGGGAGCGACGGAGAAAGAGCCAGGGTGAGCCCCTCGTTTCCAAGGGTGAAGGATTTGAAGTGGAAGAAGGCGGTGGCCCCAAGAACCCCGATGATCCCGCCGACCAGGCCGAGAAGGCCGCCTTCGATCACCACCATCCAGCCGATGGCCCAGCGTGAGTAACCCAAGGTTTGCAAGATAGCGGTCTCACGGACCCGTCCCCGCACAATGAGCAGCACGGCATTGGCAACGAGCCCCAGAACTGCTGCCACCGCTCCCAGTCCCAACCAGCGGGTGAAACTAATGAGCTCGATCATCTGTTTCGCGGTCTCGGCAAAAAAGGCCTTCTCCGGGCGGGTGTGAGTCGGCTGCTGGTCAGCCGCAAAAGTTTCATCGATCTTCTCCGCCACCGGCTGCAGCAACTCGGCTCTCTCCACCTTGACGTTGAACTGGGTGACCACGCCAAGCCCGACCCGGGATGCCTGCTGCAGGAAGGGAAGATGGACGTAAGCCACATTCTCATCCTGAGGAGAATCCGAGGCAATGATCCCGGCCACCGTGACATTCACCCCGACCGCCTCAAAGGTATCGCCCGGCGAAAGCCCCCGACGCCGTGCGAAATGCTGCCCGACCAAGGCTCCGTCGCTTTGATTCAGAAAATCTTCGTACGTTCCTTCTACCACATTGATTTCCGGATTGTAGGCACGCAGGGTCTCGGGGGGCACTCCCCGGAAGGTGATGACATCCAGCGAGGCCCCACAATTGTTGACGGCAATCTGGATCGGGATCGCCTGTCGCACGCCGGGGATACCTTCAATGACTGACAAATAGTGCTCGGGTAACCGGGAAGTGGCGGGGCAAAACCGATTTTCCCGGTAGACCACCAGAGTGGTATCGGCAGCACCAGCCTCGGTGGCCACCGCCAAGGAATGCTGCATCGTTTGCACCGAGGCATACAGAAACATGCCCGCCGACACCCCGAGGGTGGTCAGCAGCGAGCGAAGCCGATGACGGACCAGGTTTTTGAGAGCGAGGAGGGCGAGTTTCATCGGGATGGGGAGGCGGACACGGAATGGCCCGTTGGGGATTCGACAAAGCGGCCTTTTTCGAGGTGCAGCGATCGGTGCGCGGCGGCCGCTGCCCGGGGGTCGTGGGTGACCATGACAATCGTTTTCCCGTGGTCGTCGGCGAGGCTTCCCAAGAGCTTGAGGATTCCGTCGGCCGACTCTCGGTCGAGGTCGCCGGTGGGCTCGTCGGCTACCAGGAGGCCTGGGTCGTGCACGATAGCCCGGGCAATGGCCACCCGTTGTTCCTGGCCGCCGGAGAGTTCCGCAGGACGGTGGTCGGCGCGGTCGGCCAGACCGACAAGGTCGAGAGCCGCCAGGATCCGCTCTTGGCGTTCGGCTTTCCCGAGCTTGCCCAGCAGCAAGGGAAGCTCGACATTCTCATAGGCTGAAAGGATGGGAACGAGATGGTAGAGCTGGAAGATGTAGCCCACATGACGAGCACGCCAGCGGGTCAGCTCAGCCCGCGAAAGTCCGGAGACCTCGCGCTTGTCGATGATAATTTTTCCGGAATTCGGTCGGTCAATCCCCGCGATCAGGTTGAGCAAGGTGGTCTTACCCGAGCCCGAGGGCCCCATGAGGGAGAGAAACTCCCCCTGCGGCACGTCGAGCGAGAGATCCTCGAGTGGCTTGATGAGGCTCTGGCCTTTCTGGAAGATCTTCGTGACTGATTGAATGGAAATGAAAGGGGTCATGGTTGGGATTCTTTGGGGTTGGAGTTGTTGACCCGATGACCTTCCTCAAGGTCTCCGTGAGGTGGCAGGATCACGGTTTCCCCGGAACGGAGTCCATCGTGCACCAACCGATGCCCTTCCCGCTCCTCATCGCCAAGGGTCACCTTCTTCTTGCGGGATCGGCCCTCTGAGTCGACCACCCAAACGAAGGAGTCGTCGATCACCGCCTCCCGAAGCACGTAGAGCGAGAGGCGACCACTTCCCGCTTGTGCCGAGCTGACCCGCTCGTCGATCAGGTCGTAAAACTTGGCCCGGACCAACATCTCGGGCCGCAAACGAGGGTCGGGATCGTCGATCGCGACCTTGGCCTGCAAGGTATTCCGCTGCAGGTCGGCCTGACCAATGACCCTGGTCACGGTGCCACTCCACACGGTGTCGGGCAACAGCTCGGAAGCAAGTTCCACCGGCAGGCCGGGTCGCAGCGCGGCTGCTTCGTTGAGGGGCACGTCAATGCGGGCCTGCAGCTTCTCAGGATCATAAAGCTCCACAATGGCGGCGGACTTCGATGATTCACCTTCCAGCATTTTTTTCATTCCCGGGGCGGCGTGGAGATGAAGGACCCGACCATCCATCGGCGCCGTGATTCTGGTGCGGGCGAGCATGAGCTGCGCCCGGTCCCGGGCCGCCTTCAGCTCATCGAGAGTCGCGAGCATCGATTCCTTCTCAGTGATGAGTTGCGCGGTCTTGGCCTTGAGCCGGGGAATTTCGGCCTTGGCCTCGGCCAAGAGGGCCCGTTCCCGGTCAGTCGCAAGCCGGGCCTGCACCACTTGTTGCCGTGAAACCGCCCCCTCGCTCAAGCGATCCAACCGAGCATAAGCATCCTCGGCCTCATCGAGGCGGGCCTGAACAGCATCGACCTTCCGCCGCGCCGCCGTGAGTTCGGCCTCGAGAACGTCAAATCCGGCACAATGTGCTTCGATCTTCTTTTCCTGGCTCAGGAACTTCCGTTCGGCCTCACGAAAATCGAGAGAAGCATCTTCATCGATCAAAGTGGCCAGCAGGTCACCTTTGCTCACCACTTGACCTTCGAGGACATGGACCTCACGGACCACGCCATTGACCAAGGCGGGCACGAAGACGGCAAAGGGGTCGGGTTCCACCCATCCCGATGCTTGGAAAAGCAGCCCGCCTTTTTCTCCTTTGGAATCCGGTTGCGGCGGCTCCCCTTTGGTGCGCGAGACCTCTCCGGAACGCAGGGTAACCACCCGGGAGGTCCGGACTTCGAGTGCGGGGATCAGGCGATCGCCAAAAAGGAGGGTCAGAATGAGGAGAAAACCGGCCACGAGAGCCAATGGGAGGAGCCAGGCCCACGACCGACGTCGGGGCGGCGATCCAGCCGATGCCGGATCAGGAAAATTTCGTGTGAGCGTATCAAGGGACATAGAATTTGATCATCATGGTTGGGATGGTCGTGATCAGGAACAGAAGGGTTCCCGAAAGAGGGAGCCGCGGATCAACAAGGCGCGTCGAACGACAAAACCGGAACCACGGCAGACGCCGGTCCCGGTCAAACCATGGATCAAACCAGAAAAACGAGATGCCTCAGAAAGAGGG
>JALQTQ010000229.1 GCA_023263995.1 Akkermansiaceae bacterium
GGCATTGTATTTTTCCTTTAGCCAGAGAAGCAGGACGGAGGTGTCAAGACCTCCAGAGTAAGCGACAACGATTTTCACGGCGCCGGGATAAGGCAGAGGGGCTGACTTTGCAAGTGAGGGATGAAACCATGTTTCTGTGAGATCGCCGCCTGCCTGGAAGCGTCCCCTGGATCGTTAAAATAGAGTGGCGGTTGGTTGGCCTCACGCGCAGCGTGAGGGCGTCCAAAAAAACCAACCCACCACCATGAATCGCGAAAAACTGAAAGAGGCCTTTTTGCAAGGCAGAGAACGCGAAGCAGCGGAATTGTTCCGCCAAATGATGAAGGGAGTGGTCGGTCTTGGACTGTTCGAGGCGATGAAGGAGGACGTCGATTCCTTGTGCGGCAGGCACGACCAACCCGGTCCGCACAGCGACTCCCAACGGGCGGGCTCCGAACGAGGCATTGCCTAACTGGATGGCGAAAAGGAATCGGTGATCCGGCCTCGATTGCGAAGCAAGGAGGGTTCGGAGGTATGATTGGCCACCTATGAAGCCGCCTCGAGTCCCAAGGGGATGTTTGACCAAGTGGTTACGGCAGTGGCCCAAGGTCTCCCGGTGCGGGGCTGTCAACGAGCCTCCAAAGGAGCGGTGAGCAAAAGCGAAGCATCGAGAATGTGGGTGGAAAAGAGTCGGGAGCAACTGTCGCACTTGCGGGAACGCCGACTCGATGATGCCGACTGGTTGTGTTTACTTCTCGATGGCGGATGGCTGACCCGCGAACTGTTCCGCGCAGTCGAACCTGTGTGACAAGTTGCGACAGCGGGACCGGGCGGACGCCGATCGACTCTTCAAATCGTTGCGTGAAGCGCAGGGAAAAGAAGCCGGAGAGGAAACTTTCGATGACTTGCTGGAGTTTGTCAGCGAACGTAACGTGGCGGCGGCGGTGGCTCTCGAGGAGCGACGAGCGGCGCTGCTCGCCCTCCATCATCTCGATGTTCCATCGACCTTGAATACGACCTTTCTGAGCACAAATCTCATCGAGAATGTGTTTCGCAACTGGCGGGCGCAGAGCGGCAACGTGAAGCGCTGGAACGAGAAGCAGGACATGGTCTTTCGCTGGATGGCCTCCGGACTGCTGTGGCAGGCGCTGGCGCGGAAGAAGAAATGACCCTGGAAGAAAAACCCGGAAAGTGACAATCAACCCAATCAGCCGCCGCCAGTTTTAACGACCTCTGCGACATCCCCGCTGGATGAGCCTCCTAGCCCCGTCGTTTCTTTCTGGTTGATGCCATTGGGTTCTGAGGCGAGCCTGTCGGACGTTTCATGAAATTCTGGCTCTTCTCCCTGTTTTCTCTTCTGCTTTCATGGCCTGTGATCCTGACGGCAGCCTCCATTTCCTGGGAGCCTGCCTTGGATAGCACAGCACCTCATACCGTTATCACCAAGGGTAGACTGGTAGAGGCCGTCAACGGAACTGCCTTCGGAGGGAGGGTCACGGTGAACGGAGTGGACTTTACCCCTTCCGATTCCCTCCTTGGCAATCAGGCTTTCGGTAGGGCTTTGGACAATCGATCGACCTTGGATCCGGGCCTCGACAGTTTACTGGGCAATGTGGATTACGGAGGGGGGACTTCGACCACGATCACGGTCGGGAGTGGTAAGCTGGTGGTCGGGCAGACTTATCTCATTCAGGTTTTCTACACTGACTTACGACCTTGCTGTCGTGGGCGAGTGATGACCTTTGGCGATCATGAGGGGAACACAGTGGAAGTGGGTGCGTCCGGGGCTCCCGGAAGCTTTGGACAGTCAGCGACCGGACTCTTTACCTCCGATGCCACCAGCCAGGTCATCAGTCTGCGTACTAATGGCTTTGGTAATGCCCATCTTAATGGCTACCAGATCCGTCTGGCCGCCGAGCTTCCGGTCATCGGCCAATTCACCGTCAATCCGTCTTGGATCGCCAGTGGCGAGAGGTCAACCTTGAGCTGGCAGGTTGAAGGAGCCGATTCGGTGGTAATCGACAACGGGGTCGGAGCGGTTTCGGTGAGTGGAGGAATCATCGAGGTTTCGCCTGAAACCAATACCACTTATACCCTGACAGCGGTCAACGGGGGAGGGGTGGTTTCGGCTGAGGTGACGGTGGGGGTGGACGTTCCAGTTCGGACTCCGCTGATCAGCGAATTTTTAGCGAGGAACGATGCTAATCTCGTCGACCAAGACGGTAACGATTCAGATTGGATCGAGATCTATAATCCTAATCCGTTCGCGATTGATCTCGGCGGGTATTTTCTATCGGACGATCCCTCGAATCCGACTCGCTGGGCTTTTCCCGAGGGAGTGCGGATGGGGGGGGAGTCTTACTTGATTGTCTTTGCCTCCGGAGCTCACCGGGGTTTGCCTGAGTTGCACAGTGATTTCCGCATTTCAGCCGAGGGAGGTTCTCTTTTCTTGGTTGCGCCCGATGGAGCGACGGTGGTTTCTGCCTTCGTCGATTATCCGGTTCAGCGGACGAACATTTCTTATGGAGCCGAGGGTTATTTTGCCATTCCGACTCCGGGGGGGAGCAATGGGTCGGCCACCAGTGGTTTCGTGGCCGACACTCGTTTTGACGTTGATCGGGGATTTTTTGAGGAGGCTTTTGTCGTCCATATCACCACCGCCACGGTTGGTGCAACCGTGGTCTACACCACAGACGGAAGCGAGCCCACGTTGTCCAATGGAGTGTCCTCGCTCGATTCGGCCAGCGTTCCAATTACGAAAACAACGGTGTTGCGGGCCTCCGCTTTCAAGGCGGGCATGACGCCCACTGATGTGGACACTCAGACCTATCTTTTCACCTCTGACATCATCCGTCAGCCTGCCATGGACTCTCAGGTGGTTGATGGCGAGCACTACCGGGACGAGATTGAAGCTGCCCTGAAGTCAGTCCGTTCCCTGTCAATTGTCACCGATCCTGACAACCTTTACGGGAGCGCCACCGGGCTCCTTGCCAACACCGGGGGACGGGGAAGGGCCTGGGAGAGGCCGGTCTCGATTGAATTCATTGATCCGGATTTTTCCGAAAAATCGATTCAGGTTGATGCTGGTCTGCGGGTGCATGGCAATGGTTCGCGGTCCAGTCCCAAGAATTCGCTTCGCTTGCTTTTCCGTGCTGACTATGGGCCGAAGAAGCTCGTCTACCCGTTGTTTGGCGAGAACTGGGTGGCGCAGAAGTTCAACACGGTGGTCTTGCGAGCTCAGAATGCCAATAGCTGGACCAGCACGAGGGCGGAGGATCGGGCAGCCACCACTTTTCTGCAGGACAGTTTTGCCAAGGACTCCCAAGGAGCCATGGGGCACCCGACGGCCGGGTCGACCTTTGTGCATCTCTTTCTCAACGGGATTTATTGGGGGCTCTACAATCCGACTGAGCGTCCGGACGGGTCTTTTGGTGAAGATCATTTTGGAGGGGATGATGCCGACTATGATGCCGTCAATCGGCGCTTCAGCGTCGAGGTCTTATCCGGGACCAAGGCGCACTGGGATGAGATGATCGCCTACACGGGCAATCTACTCGATTCGCAGGTCGAGTATGAAACGATCGCAGAATTCATCGATCTCGACAATCTCATCGACTATATGCTGCTCCACCAAGTGATGCAGACCCGCGACGGTCCTGATGATTTTGGGCACAACAACATGCGTCTGATCCGGCGCAACACCCCGGGGGGGGCGTGGCGGGCTTACGCCTGGGACATGGAGTATTCTATGATTGATCCCACCGGGACTCGAAATTACGACTATCCCTTCCCGATCTATTCGAGTGCGCGGTCCGGCAGTCGTGACATCACCGATAGCATCGCATCGATTTACATCAGGCTCAAAGAGCACAACCCTGAGTTTCGCCTCCGGTATGCCGACCGGGTCAACCGACATCTTTTCAACGGCGGGGCCCTGACGCCTGCGGAGGCCTCTGCCCGATTTGAGGCGCGGGCTCGCGAGATCGAAAGCGCGGTCGTGGCGGAATCGGCGCGCTGGGGAGATGAACGTCGCGGCGTGGCCTACACCCGGGATGTCGAATGGGTCGCGGAGAGAAATCGAATCAATAATGTGTTTTTTCCAGCCCGGCCGAATCACGTGGTTTCCCAGTTGCGGAGAGTCGGTCTTTATCCAAAGGTTGATCCTCCTTTGTTTTCGAGCCACGGCGGTGAGGTCCCGTCGGGATTTGAACTCACTTTCAGTGCCCCAATGGGAACGATTTATTACACTTTCGATGGTTCCGACCCCCGGGAAGCTTGGACCGGGGCCCCGGTGGGAGCGATTTATTCTTCAAGGTTGACTCTCGGTGAATCGATGACCGTTAAGGCCCGGACCCGATTGGATGGGGAATGGTCAGCGCTGACCGAGGCCTCCTTTGTCGTGGGCACGCCGGCGCGTTCCGGGAACCTCATTGTTTCCGAAGTCAACTATCATCCGCCGATCGGGCAGGAGGGACGGGAGTTTATCGAACTCCTCAACGTCTCTCTCGAGCCCATCGAGCTCGGTGGTGCCCGCTTCAGTGAGGGGATTGATTTCACCTTTCCTTCGAATACCCGCTTGCTGCCGGGAGAACGCCTTCTCGTGGTGGAAGACCTGGCGGCCTTTGATCCGTTCGAGCAGGCGGCGATTGCCGGGGTGTTCGAAAACGACACCGCCTTGTCGAATGGAGGTGAACGAATCGCCTTGGTCGATTTTGAAGGCCAAACGATCTTCGACTTCAGCTATGACGACGAGCTTCCTTGGAGCGAGTGGCCGGATGGCGAAGGGCCCAGTCTCACCTTGAGATCTCCGGATGCTGGCACCGATCTTTCCGATCCCTCACAGTGGCGCCCCAGCGGGATGCCGGGTGGGTCTCCCGGGGGCTCTGACAGCACGGTCTTCAGTGGGACCTCCCATGGCGATGACAACGGCAACGGGATTCCCAACCTGGTGGAATACGCGGTCGGTGCCGAGCTGGTTCCTGGGTTGGTTTCGCTCGGCGGGGAGACTTACCTCACCTTGACGTTCACGGAAAATCTCGGGGCAGATGATGTCGAGATCACGGTGGAGGCTTCATCGGATCTCTCTAACTGGTTCCCTGATGTCGTGCGAAGCTCACCATCCTATCCGGGAGATGACACCGCCACGACCACCTGGCGGTCGCTGACGCCGCTCCTTCCTGGTGACCCCGCCCGCTTTCTCCGGGTGCGGGTGACCCAGCGATAGCCGTCTGGGAGCTCCCCAGAAGGTGCCTTCCTCCGCGAGCGAGGCTTCGAACTGCGAGATGATGTCATCGAGCTCCGCCACCACTTCGGGAAGGGAATCGGCGAGGTCGTATCGTTCGTGTGGATCGGTCTGGACGTTGAAGAGGAGAGGGTTGCCGCGGGAGGCGGTGAAGCCGTGGTTGTTGACGGTCTGCGAATTGAAGTGGTCCCGTTTTTGTAGCCAGTAAATTCTCGATTTTGTTGATGCTCGGGCTGATCAGCAG
>JALQTQ010000022.1 GCA_023263995.1 Akkermansiaceae bacterium
ATCCCCCGCCGCCCGATTGGCATCCAGCACTCCTTCGGTCCTGAAATTCAACGCTCGGGCCAAGGCCTGCCCCGCCGTCACCCCGTCCTTGCCCCCCCCCCAATAACCCAACACCTCGGCCGAGACCAACGCACTCAAACCCAACCATCCGCCGCAAGCCCATTGTTTCATGAGGCGGAGTGATTAGCAGGATGAATGGACCTCCGGAAGAGTAAAGCACTGGCCCTGCCCCCATGCTCTCGAACCCAACCCGCGCAACTCGTTCACCGGCTGCGCGCAGCCCGCCCGCTGGCTCGCCTGCAAGCGGTTTCCCCCTCGGGAAAATCTTTCGCTGGCCCCCCGAACCTCAACCCTCTAAGGTCCTCCGCAAATGAAAGCCGTTCTCCTCCTTCCCTTCCTCATCGCCTCGCTCTTCGCGCAGGACAATCCCCCGAAGTTTCTCCGCCTGCTTCCCTTGGGCGAGGTCCCCACTCTGAAGCCGGCCGGAATCGACCCCAAAACGAAAGCCCGCCTGTTCAAGGAACCTCCTCCGGGCTCTTTTCTCCCCTCCGATCTGGGCATTCAGGCCGGGGAAAACATCCTTCCCCTGCAACTGAGCCTCCAGAGCATCACTCCGCTCCTCGCCCTGCCCGCCGAGACCACCGACCTCCTTCTCCGGCCGTCCAATGGAGGAGCACCGTGGCTGAGCAACAAAGCCCCGAGCCTTCCCCTCACTCTGGGAGTGCTCTACCGGGACTCGGCCACCATGAACTGGAACAATCCCAAACTCCTGCTCCTCAAAGACGACGGCACCGCCTTTCCCAAAGGCACAGCCCGCTTCGTGAACGTGTCCGATACGATGGTCCTCCTGCGCATTGGCAAGGGCCCGAAACTCACCACCTATGGCATCCCCCCGGGTGGCTCGACCAGAAAGCCGCTCAAGCCGGGCGAAAACCAGATCTGGATTGGCTACAAAGATCAGAGAGGCCAAATCACGGTCCACACCGAAAACGGAATCTTCCTTCAAGAGGGCGACCGGGCGGCCTACTTTTTCTACAAACCCCAGGCCCAAAAGCCCCGCAAGCCGTTTCTGATCCACCACAAGATCGAGAAGGTTCCCAAACCCTGAGGTTTTCCGCCCGCTCCGGGCAAACCTTTCGCTCGCAAGGCCAAATTCCCCGTGCTAGCCTCCGGAGACCGATGATGAAATCCCTGTTCCTTGCCGCTTTCACTCTCACCCTCCCCACCGGCGTCCTGACCGCCCAGGAAGACGTGCCGCCCAAACGAATTCGCTTCATCCCGCTCGGCGAATTACCAGTGTGGAAGGAAACCTTGGAGAATGGAATCCGCGTCGGCCAGGAACCCCCTCCGGGCTCAATGCCCCCCAAGGAACTCTCGGTTCTCGCCGGGGAGGAAAACCTCATCCCCTTCCGGGCCGGGCTTCGTTCGATGAGTGAAATTCTCACGATCCCGGGCAATACTCCCCGTCTCCAGATCAATCAAGGGAAGATCGGGGCAGCCTCCCCTTGGCTCAGCACCAAGCTCCCGGCGGCTCCTCTCAGCTTGGGCATCCTCTACCGCGATCCAGCCGCGATGACTTGGAACAACCCCAAACTTTTCCTCTTGAAGGATGACCCTTCTTCGTTCCCCGCCGGCAACATCCGCTTCACCAACGTCTCCGACACCATGGTCATCGTGCAGATCGGTGACTGGAACGCCCCCCGCCCGCCCAGCGTCTACGGCATCCCTCCGGGCCAGACCTCGATGAAACCGCTGAAGGTGGGCACGAATCAGATTCGGGTCGGTTACGCCGGCCCCGGTGGTTCCAAGCGCTGGATCTGGGCCAATCAGGTCCGCCTCCTTCAGAACCAACGGGTGCAAGGCTTCTTCTACAAGGCGCAGGGCAAGGATCCACGCAATCCCGTCCTCTTCCATTTCGTCCCGGAGCCGCTTCCCAAGGTCCCGGCCACCTAGCCAGGGGTCCCCGCCTCCGCGATCCGTCGGCCCGCCCGATTCTCCCGGGTGTCACTTGACGGAAAAGACCTTCCTTGCATAATGCCGCCCGTTTCCCACCTGGACGGGTCGGAAATCACCGAAACCTAAATCAACTCGGACAAACCCATGGCAAATTATGCAATCAACGGATTCGGCCGCATCGGTCGGATGGTGCTTCGCGCAATGAGCGACGATGAACTCAAGAAAGTCGTCGCGATCAATGATCTCACCGACAACAAAACCCTCGCCCACCTTCTCAAATACGACTCGTCTCAGGGGCAGTTTGGTCGCGAGGTGAGCTACGACGACGAATACCTCATCGTCGATGGCCACAAGATTCACGCCACCGCCGAGCGTGATCCCGCCAACCTTCCGTGGGGTGAATGGAACGCCGAGGTCATCCTCGAGTCGACCGGTTTCTTCTGCGACCGCGATGGCGCTGGCAAGCACCTCTCCGCCGGAGCCAAGAAGGTCCTCATTTCCGCTCCAGCCAAGGACCCCGATCTCACGATGTGCCTCGGCATCAACGATCGTGACTATGATCCGGCGAACCACCACATCGTCTCGAATGCTTCCTGCACCACGAACTGCTTGGCCCCCCTCGCCAAGGTCCTCAACGACAAGTGGGGCCTGAAGCGGGGATTCATGAGCACCATTCACAGCTACACCGGCGACCAGCGCCTTCTCGATGCCCCACACGGCGACCTTCGCCGCGCCCGCTCGGCCGCTCTCAACATCGTGCCTTCGTCCACGGGGGCAGCCCGCGCCATCGGCCTGGTCATTCCGGAACTCAACGGCAAGCTCAACGGGGGTGCCTTCCGCGTCCCGACCCCGACCGGCTCGCTCACCGACTTGGTGGCCGAACTCGGTGCCGAGGTGACCGCCGAGGAGGTCAATGCTGCCTTCAAGGAGGCCGCCGAAGGACCGCTCAAGGGTATCCTTCACTACAGTGAGGACCCGCTCGTTCTTCAAGACATCGTCGGCGACCCTCACAGCTCGATTTTCGACAGTGAACTCACCACGGTGATCGATGGCAACCTCGTCAAGGTCTGCTCTTGGTATGACAACGAGTGGGGATACTCGAACCGCGCCGCCGACGCCCTCAAGATGCTCGGCGACTCGCTCTAAAACGCGATTTTCCAATTTTTCCTCAAAAGCCCACTGGATTTCCTCCAGCGGGCTTTTTTCTTGCTCTTCGGCTTGTGTTCCCACTTTTGCCCCTCCCTTTTTCTTTTCCCAGCCTCAAATCACGCTAACGTCACGCCCGTGAGAATCATCAAAAACCTCATTCTTTCACTTCCCCTTCTCCTTACAGCCGTCCATGCCCAGCTCACTGCCACCTTCACGGCTGCTGGCAAATCGCAGACTCGCGCGGCCACCCTCCCCGCCCTTTACGTTCCGGCAGGCTCCCCACCCACCGCTGGCCTCGCTCCCGGACCCTTCACCGCCACTTTCAAGGGATCGCTGCGCATCCCGAAACGATACCGGGTCTACTTTTCAATCGAATCAAAAGGCACCGTGGCCCTCAAGGTCGATGGGGAAGATCTGACTTTCACCGAAGGCAAATCAGGCCGCGTCCGCCTCAACCCGGGGGACGTTCCCATCGAACTCACCTTTGACTCGGCCCCCGACGGCTCCGGGTTCTTCCGCCTCTTTTGGGAGGAACGCGACTTCCCCCGGGAAGTCATCCCCAATGCCGCCTTCGTCCCAGCTGCTCAATCAGGCCCCGACCCAGTCCATCTCTTTACCAGTCACAACTGTGTGCAATGCCATGAGCACGACTTCGGCTCATCTGCAGTGCCCGAGCTGAAAGACTCTGGCCCCAACTTGGCGGGCATTGGCAGCCGCGTTTCCCGTGAATGGCTCACCCGCTGGATCGCCCAGCCGGATCTCCTCAAACCAACCACCACCATGCCAGCGATGGTCGATCACACCAAACCCGAGGGTGCCCAAGCCGCGGCCGATATTGCGGCCTATCTTGCCACCCTCACCAGCGAAGATCCCGTTCCGCCCGCACCCGCACTCACCCTGGCCCAGCAAGGCGGCCAGCACTTCCACGAACTGGGCTGCATTGCCTGCCACTCAAAACCCGATGCCCCCGAACCCGATTTCGACCTCCAGCGCATCCCCCTCAACAACGTTGCCACCAAGTTCCAAGGCGGCTCCCTCGTCAGCTTCCTCAAAAACCCTCGCAAACACCATTCTTCGATCAAAATGCCCGACTTCCGCTTGTCGGATGACGAGGCAAACTCCCTCGCTGCCTGGCTCATCAAGACAGCCACCGGCAACCACACCCCCGATCCTTCCGAATTCGCCCCCGGCGATGCCACCCGTGGCAAGACCCTCGTCGCTGACCTCAACTGTGCCGCCTGCCACGAAGGGCTCGGCAACACATCACCCAAGGGACCCGACCTTTTCAAGGTCAAGGACTGGTCAGCCCGCGGCTGCCTCGGGCCCGATGAGCAACGTGGTCGCGCGCCCCGACTCAACCTCACCGCCGACGAAAAGAGATCACTCAGTCCCGCCATCCTTCCCCTCCTGGTTCACGACACGGCTGCCGCCTACGCCACCCGACGCATCGAGGCTCTCAATTGCACGTCTTGCCACAACTACAATGGTCAGGCCGCCCAACTCACTCAGACTCACGTCGAAAGCAAATCCTTGATGGACCACGTCGAGGGCCACGACGAACGCCTCATCCAGTCCCGCCCTCCCCTGACCCACATGGGTGCGATGCTCCAATCCAGCTACCTCGAGAAAATGCTCCTTGGCACTGCCAATCCACGTCCCCGGCCCTGGCTCGACATGCGCATGCCCGCTTTCACTCACCATGCCCCCGGTCTCACCCGCGGCCTCGCCCATCATCACGGACTGCCTGAGTCGTCACCCGAGACCAGCGATGCAGACCCAAAACTCGCCAAGATTGGTGAGGAACTGGTCGGCGTGACGGGTTACGCTTGCGTGACCTGCCATGCCATCAATGAACAAAAGGCCATCGCTGCCTTCGAGGTCCAAGGGATCAACTTCGGGCTCACCCACGAACGCCTCCGCAAGGACTACTACCACCAATGGATGTTCAACCCGGCCCGCTTGGTCCCGGACACCAAGATGCCCCGCTACACCAACCCGGACGATGGTTCAGCCCCCCGCGCCGATATCCTCGAAGGCGATTCACGTAAGCAATTCGACGCCATCTGGGAATATCTCAAGTCGGTCAAGAAACCCTGACTCTTGTGAGGGCCGAATCCGTCGGGCTTCCCGCAGATTGAAAAGTCTCTCCCCTCAGGGCAGAAGTCAGATCAAACTCTTGTCAGGCGGCTTTGTCTTGAAACGGGCCGTCACTCATGCCCGGGGCGCTTGGTCGCCGGGCTGGCACATTTGACTCGAAAAGACAAGGAAAGCGCCGACGTTTGGTGGTCTGATGGAAACAGGCTTTTGGAAAAAAGGTGGCCTCTGGGCCACCGTGCAGTGGCTCCTGATGGGCGGCACGCTGGCGGCGGGCCCCCTTCAATGCGGGGACTGGCCGACCACAGGAAGCCGACCAGCCGCCATCTTCCTCCTGATCGCCGGAGCTTCCTTCGGTATCGCGGGCACCGGGCAACTCGGGCGAAATCGAACCATCCTTCCCGAACCAAAACCCGGAAGCCAGCTGATCACCCGCGGCATCTACGCATGGGTCCGCCACCCTCTCTACACCAGTGTCATCCTCCTGTCCTTCGCATGGGCCATCGGATGGCAAAGCCTCGCCGCCCTCGTTCTCGCCCTCGCCACCACCGGCTTTCTCGATGCCAAGTCCCGACACGAAGAAACCAGACTGCAAAAACACTTCCCCGATTACCCGGATTACGCCCGACACGTGAAACGATTCCTTCCATTTCTTTATTAGTCATCACCCGCCTGCCTGCCATTCTGGCTCGACTGCCCTTTCTGCTTTCTCTCAGACGCAGGATCTTTTAAGGTCCCGAGACCATGAAAAAACGACGAAGTAGCAACCATGAAGGTGGGTCCACCTTCAGAGGCATCTTGATCAACAACCGCATGGCTGTGGCGAAAGCGCTGGGCTGTGCGGTTTTTTTATACTCCCTTCCCTCGTGGGGAGGTGAAGCAACCTCCATTCACACCCCTTCCGGTGATCCCCCCCGGAGCTTTTGCGACGCCTACCGGAACATGGGAAAACTCTATGCCAACCCAAACGATCCATCGATTCAGAGCTTTTCAATTTTCGGCCGGATGCACTGGCAATACGGCCACCTCGAGGGTCGTGACGCCTTTGGGCGGGACTTCACCTATGACACCGCGGAATTCCGGCGTTTCCGCCTCGGGGCGAAGGCCAAGGCTTTCAACTACTTCGAGTTGAAGGCCCAGGCGGAACTCTCAAGCGACGACATCCCGGCCGGGGGCACCTCGCGTGAAGTGCATTTCCAGCAGATGTGGGACATGTATGTCACCATTGACATCCAAAAGGCATTCCACGTCCAGTCTCTGGATGCCCTGACCTTCGGTTACGGAGCCCGGGAGACTCATACTTCCTACGAATGGCATACCTCCTCCAACAAAATCAAAACGGTCGAGCGCTCGGCCTTGTCCAACCATATCTGACCCTCCAACGGGGAATTTGCCAACGCCACCGGCGCCTGGTTGAAGTTCGGCCAAAAGGATTGGTATAGCGAGGTGGGGGTCTTCTCCACGACCCAGAACGATTTCTGGGCTCCCTGGTCGGACGGCCAGATGTATTGGATGAACTACAGCCAAGATCTGACCTCGCTCACTGGAGCCGACGTTTCCACCCTCTTTTTGACGGCCTACTATCAAAACGCCGATTCCACCGATCCCTTTGAAAGACTGGCTGCCGGAATCGAATGGTCGACCTCGACCGCCTTTGTCTACGGACAAGGACCGTGGCAGTTTCTCGTCGAGGGAGTCTATGGTGAAAACTCCAAGGAAGGCCCGGCTTCACGGGGTGGCGATTACTGGGGCTTCGTCTTCCTCCCCAGCATCTGGTTGGTGGAAGACAAGTTGGAAGGGGTCGTTCGCTACACCTTCCAGGGAGCGGAAAACCCTGAAGGCATCAGACTCAACGGCCGCTACGCCCGGCGGGCCGATTCCAAATCCGCCGACGTCGACCTGCTCGGAGGACGCGGCGACGAACACCACAGCATTTACCTCGGATTGAAGTATCACTTCTGTAAAGACAACATCCATGCCCTGATCGGCGTGGAATACGACGACATCAATCGCGACGGACGGGACATCTACGAGGGCTGTTCCATCCTCGCAACCTTCCGGACCTATCTCTGAACCGCAACCTCATGTCCCTCATGCAATCACCCCTCAGAAAATGGCCTCATTTCTTGAAAATGTCGGCCCTCGCCCTCGTCGCCTTGGTCGGCACCCTCATCCTGCCATCGTGCGATGACAAGGAAGACCCGACTGCAGGCGAAATGAGTACGAAAGTCCTCGTGGTGACCGCCATTCCGGACGAGAAGCATTCCGATCAGGAGGCGAACTACGAAGAACTTCGTCGCTATCTCGCCGATCAACTCGGGATCAAAGTGGAGTTCTCGATTTCCGCCAGTTACGACGCCGCCGTGGAACGTTTCAAAAACGGAGAAGTCCATCTGGTCTGGTTTGGTGGCTTCACCGGAGTGCAAGCCCGCAAGGCGGTTCCGGGAGCCCGGGCCATCGCACAAGGTGACGTCGATCCCAAATACAAGAGTTACTTCATTGCCCACAAATCGACCGGACTGACCAAGTCCGACGACTTCCCTGTCGCGATCAAGGACCTCTCGTTCACTTTCGGCTCCAAGAGTTCGACCTCCGGTCGCCTCATGCCGACCTACTTCATCCTGAAGCAGACCGGGGTGATGCCGGACCAGTTCTTCACCCAGCCGACGCAATTCCAGACGGTGGGAGGACACGATGCCACCGCACGAGCAGTGGCCGGGGGCTCGGTGGACGCGGGGGTCCTCAGCTACAAGAAATACGACTCGATGGTCGCGTCGGGTGAAATCAGGGCGGAGGACGCTCCAATCATCTGGGAAACTCCGGAATACGCCGATTACAACCTGACCGTGCACCCGGCCCTTGAGGAAATGTTCGGTGAAGGATTCATCGATCAACTCCAAAGGGTCCTTGTCGAATGCGAGGACGAGAAGGTTTTGAAGGCCTTTCTCCGCAAGCGCCTCATCCCTGCCTCGAACGAGGAGTTCGACGGGATTCACGAGGTGGCCCGGGAGTTGGGAATGATGCGTTGATTGCGACCTCATCCCTTTGCTCCATTCTTGCGCGGGTCTCCTCCGGGAGGCCCGCTCTTTCCGATGTTAGAACTCAAGTCAGCGACCCTCCGCTACGGCGACCTCACCGCCCTCGACTCGATCGATCTCTCGATCACTCCGGGAGAACAGATCTGTCTGATCGGCCCCAGCGGGTGCGGTAAGACCAGCCTGCTTGGCTTGATGAATCATCGCCTTACCGCAACCTCGGGGCAGGTGCTTTTTGATGATCGTGACCTGGCCGATCTTTCCCCCGGAGCCCTCCGGCCGATTCGATCGACGATCGCCTGGATCCCACAAACTCTCGGACTTGTCGAAAATCTCCGCGTGCATCAAAACGTGGCCTGCGGCCGCGCGGCGCAAAAAGGCTTCTGGGGCTTGCTGAGAAGCCTCGGCTGGATGAGCCGGAAAGAAAAAGAAAAGATTTTCCATCTTCTCAAGGAGGTGGGCATTGAGGAAAAAATCTTCACCCGGGTCGATCAACTCTCTGGCGGACAACAACAGCGGGTAGCCATCGCGAGAGCCCTCTACCAACAACCCTCGATCATCCTGGCCGACGAACCAGTCAGTTCGGTCGATCCGAAAAGAGCCCGGGATCTCATTGCCTTACTCACCACCCTCGCTCATCGAGAGAAACAAACGCTGGTGGCCAGCCTGCACGATGTGGGGTTGGCCAAGAAATACTTCAAACGCATCATCGGGCTGCGAGCCGGGAGGGTTGTGATGGACGGTCGACCGGAAGAACTCGACCTCGACAGCCTCTACCAAAGCGCGTGATGAGGAAGCGGTGGTTTTTCGTGGTCGGGGCCATGCTGCTCTTGGCGGGGCTTTGGATTTTGGAAGCCGACCCCGGCAAGCTCATCCCCGGGGCTGGCGGCCGCGCCGTCGCGCGTGATTTTTTAGGCTCCGCTCTGAGGCCCGCCTTCGATTTCGAAGACGAGGGGATGCGGGAAAGCGGGGCGAGTTTTGCAAGCAAGCTCATCCGGGTCACCGGGCTCACCATCGGCTATGCCATGGTGGCCATCAGCTTGGCTCTGGTCATCGGTTTAGTGGGTGGGGTTCTGGGATCGCGATCATGGTGGACCCGCCCCTCATTCGCCCGCCGGATCCTGCGGGCGAGCGTCCGTCTTTTGGCCACCGCCCTCCGGTCGGTGCATGAATTGATGTGGGCGCTCCTCTTTCTCTCGGCCGTGGGCACCTCGCCTCTTGCCATTGTCCTCGCCATCGCCCTTCCCTTCGGAGGCACCCTCGCCAAAGTCTTTTCCGAACTGCTCGACGAACAGGACCAGTCGACAGCAGAGGTGATCCGTGCAACCGGAGGCGGCGGTCTTGCCGGGTTGGTCGCCGGAGTGATTCCGAGAGCGCTTCCCGATCTTTCCACCTATTTCCTCTATCGCCTGGAATGCGCCATCCGCTCGTCCGCCGTGATGGGCTTTGTGGGAATCCCCACCATCGGATATGAAATCACCACCGCCTTCCAAGACGGACACTACCGGGAAATCTGGACTTACCTCTACCTCCTCTGGGGCGTGGTGATCTTTCTTGAATGGTGGGGAGCCAGGATCAGAAAAAGCCTTGGCAAAGGAGTGGCCGCAAAAGCGGTCCGGGGCCCGATCGATCTTGCCTCCCTCTGGAGAGCCCGCGGCACTTCTCGCTTCCTGCGGGGGTCACTACTTCTTCTGCTCGGGGCCGTCATGCTGGGATGGACGATGACGGACCGCTGGGATTCCGGAGTGCGGTGGCAGCAACGCATGGCCCATTTGGAACGTTTCACCGACGAAATCGTCCCCTACCCGGTGAGAGAAGCGGATGGCGATTGGGCGAGGTTTCCCTCGTGGCTTTCCGAAAAGCTTTCTACTGAAGGTTACGAGGCCATCAGCCGAACCTTCCATCTTGCAACGGTGGCCGCCCTGCTGGCAGGAACGCTGGCCCTGGGCGGGATCCGCTTTGCGGCCCGCTCGTTGGCCTCCCCCGAGCATCAAAGTTCGCACACTTGGATCAGCAAAGGAACCGGAATGCTCCTCCGAGGTGGAGCCATGGTTGCCCGGGCGATGCCGGAGTTCATTCTCGCCTTCCTCCTGCTGGGCGTCTTCGGGCCGACGGTCTGGCCCCTTATCCTTGCGCTGGCCATTCATAATGGGGGCATCCTCCTCAGGCTCGGATCCGAGGTGATCGACAACTTGCCAGAGGGATCACGGGCGGTCATCCACGCTCAGGGAGGCCGCAAAAGCGCACTCGTTCTCGCTTCCCTCCTGCCGGAATCATTCAACCGCCTGGTCCTGTTTCTCTTCTACCGATGGGAATCCTGTATGCGCGAGGCCACCGTGCTCGGCATGCTTGGCATTCTCTCGCTCGGCTCACTCATCTCCGATGCCCGGGCCCTGTTCTACTATGATGAAATCTTGCTCTGGGTCGCGCTCGGGGCCGTCCTCGTTTTCGTGGGTGACCTGACCTCCGACTGGGTCAGGTCGAGGCTTCGGGGAAAAGCGTTCTAATCCGGGCGGACTCCCTCCCTGACAGGATCGGGAATCTCCCGCTTGGTCATTGCCCCTCCAGATCCTGTCGCTATCATGCCACCGGATGAAATTTGGAACGACCTTATCTATCATCTTGATGGGGACCCTCATGGTCTGTGCTCAAGACTCCACTCCCGGCCAAAAAGAAAGAAAGCCCGCCCTCCTGCAATCCCAGATCAAGGGCCTTTTGGTCATCGCTCTGCCCGACGGGTCCCAAGCCGGGGCGGCTACCCAGATGAATGCCACCGCAGTCGAAGGAACCGGGTTCCAACTGCGTTTCAACCAGCAGGTGGGCCCCCTCATGAAAGGTGCCACCGCCGAAGTGGAGAAGTTCATGAAGGTGAGGCATGCCGGGGCTCTCCCCTCCGGTTACGGCGTCGAATTCGGGTTCGCCAACAAACATTCGCTCAAAGACGGTCCCTCGGCCGCCGTGGCCTGCGCCTTGATGACCGAAGCCATTCTCGCCGGCACTCCTCTCGATCCCGGCTTCGCCGCCACCGGCGACATGACCGCGACCGGTGAGGTCCGTCCCATCGGCGGGGTTGCCGCCAAGATCCGCGGAGCCTCCAAAAAGAACTGCACCATCTTCGCGGTTCCCAAATCAAATGCCAAGTCGATCGACGACCTTTACCTCACCGAGGGACTCGGGGCGGTGACCGAAATCCAGATCATCTCGGTCGCCAAGTTCGAGGAAGCGCTTGCCGTGGCCACGCTCACGAAGTCCGAGGCCGTGGAAAGCGCACTCGCCGATTTTGCCATGGTGCAGAAGGCGGTGCTGCGAAATGAAAATAATGCCCGTCACCCGAAGGTGCAGGCCAAGCTTCGATCCGTCCTCGAGACCATTCCCGGGCATCATTCCGCCCGACTCGTGGCTCTGCACGGTCAAGGTCGGGCACCTGCCAAGCTCTCCCTGGTCGGCTCTCTCGAAGCAATCGAGATCAAGGCCGGCCAACTGGCGCAACTCCTCAACAGCGATGACCTCGGAGCCTCACGGGGATTCGATGACCCTCTACGCGACACCGTCTTTGAACTCAACCGGCTGCGGGCCACCATCGACCCGCGCACCACCGGCCTGCTCGATGGCTACCGCAAGATTGCCGAATTCTTCAAAGCCCATCGCTCGAAGAACAGCCTCGATGGAGGGGAGCAAGGCGAACTGCGCAACCTGATCAAGGCACTCAATGAGGCCCGCGCCGAACTGCGCAACAGCCGCGAGGTTCGCGAGGAATTGATGAACGAGTGAGCCTCGCTCACTTCGCTCGCCGCAACGAATCGATCTCGCGCTGCCTCGCCGCCACCTGCTCTTCGGTGTCGCCAAGCTCAGCAGGCTCGACTTTCCGCTGCCGGGTATAGCCGATGTGGTTCATCCAAGCTTTGCTACGAAAACTCCGCAGGGCGTCGATCTTCCGGTAAAGCGGGTCTTTCGTCACCACCGCAACCTCCTGATCGGGCACTGCGACCCCCATCCCCGCCAAGATGGTGCGCGCCATAAGGAGGTGACCGTCCGGCCCGGGATGGACCTTGTCGCGCGAAAACGGCGCGCTCCTCGCATCCCGCGCCCGGCGCATCGCCCGGTGGAGATCAATCACGGTGACCCCTTCTTCCTGAAGGGAAAGCTGCCATCTGGCATAAGCCGCCATGACGGTGTCATAGTTGAACTCACCCGCCTTGGGCTGGAAATCGTAAATCGGCGGCGTGACGAGGTAGATTTGTGTCACCCCGGCCTCACGACAATCCGCGACGAGCCGCTTCACTCCACCTTGAAAGGCCCCGAATCGCTTCTCATCAAGCGGCTGATAAATCCCGCAATTGATCCCGTAGCAGGCCACCACCACTTCGGGCTTCACTTTCTCCAGCACCCGGCCCAGACGCTCGAACAAGCAAGGCCGGGGAAAACGCCCACCGGCATGTCCTTTTTCACTCAGGCCCGACACCGTCTCGCTGGCCAAGCCCAGCGGATAGAGGTCAAAATCCAGCTCCGGGTGAAGGCGCTGCAAGTCATACGAAATGAAACTGACGTAGGTCCCAGCTTGCGTGATGCTATCGCCCAAAAAGACGATCGGTTTGCCAGCCAGCCGCTCAGCCGCTGATTCCGCGATCGCAAACGACCCACCCGATAGGACCCAACACAGGAACAAAAAAACACTCTTCATTTGACCCATTGATACGTGCCCACTCCCGTCATCTCGCATCAAGTTGCTCCTCATCGCTCCCGGTATTTCCTCCTCACTCACCAGATAGACTCGATTGGAGCTCCGCTTTCCAGACAATCCGGGTGAAGGGATCGATCCGTTTCGGCTGTCCTTTTTCAGGCCAATCCCATGGCCGAACCGCCATGCCGGTTGACGGCCGAATTGGTCGACGAAGCAATTCCCAATTTAGTCGCAAGGATGTTACCGTCCCCCCATGATCACGATTCGAGCCATGACAGCGGGAGAAGAACTCGAAGTAGCCCGACTCATCCACCGCTCCACCAATCACTGGTATGAGACCCATCACCAACGCCTGGTCTTTCCCGGCGAGCCGGATGACTGCCTGATCTTTCCGGAAACCTACGAAGCTCTCGATCCCGGACACTGCTTTGTGGCCGTCGACTCCGAATCAAATAAAATCATCGGCTCCTGCTTTCATCACCCCCGGCCCACCCACCATGCCTTGGGGATCATGAATGCCGATCCGGCGCACCGCGGCGCAGCCTCGGCCCTTCTACGTCACCTCATTGAACTCGCGAAAAAAGACCACAAACCCCTCCGCCTTGTCTCATCCGCGGGCAATCTCGATTCCTTCTCCCTCTACAACCGTCATGGCTTCACGCCCTACGCCGTCTATCAGGACATGACGATCGAGGTTCCACCGGAAGGTCTGCCCCTTCCCCCGTCCGCTCCCGCCACCCGCCCGGCTGAGTTGTCGGATGTCGAAGCCATCGTGCGCCTTGAGGATGAACTTGCGGCAACGTCCCGGGCCAAGGACTGGCAACACTTCATCACCAACGCCAACGGGGCTTGGCGCACCACCGTGAGCATCGATTCCAACAAGCAAGCCACCGGAGCGATTGCTTCCATTGACCACCCCGGGACTCGCATGATCGGACCCGCCATTGCCCCCGACGTCCCGACCCTGCTGGCCCTTCTCCTGACCCAACTCAATCTTCACCCGGGACAGTCACCTTTATTTCTGGCACCGTCAGCGATTCCGGAGCTCACCCAGGCCCTTTACGCGCTGGGTGCCCGCAATCACGAGATCCACCTCGCCCAATCGCTCGGCCCGCCTCCGAAACGACGCGGACTTTCCCTCCCAACATTTTTGCCGGAGACAGCGTAAGCGATTGCCATCTACTGGTTGGTAAAGGTGGGTGTCTGATGCTGGGTGAAGAAATCTTGGGTCAGCGCCATCATACGGTCCGGGTTACTCGGAAGGCGCGTGGAGTCGGGAGGTCGGGGAACGTTTCGTCCGATGGTGGCATCCTCCGGCTGGGTCGTCGCGATGTTCACCGGCGTGCCCACGCTGACGAGACGGAAAAATTTTGGAGCGACGTTCTTGTGCATCCGGAGGCAGCCTCCCGATGCCGGGTAGGGCTTCATCCAGCCGGTGTGAAACCCGTAAGCCGTTTTGAACTCGCACCAATAGGGCATCGGCGTCCCATGAAAGCGCCACCCCTTCGGCTTGTTGCGCAGGTAACATTCGCGAATCTGATCGCCCTTGATGGCATAGCCATGGGTGTTGGCCCGGTATTGGTGTTCCTTGGACCGGATGCGAAATTGACCCCGCGGAGTGGGTGCGGTGGAACGACCCACCGTCACGGGCATCACCAGGAGCGGCTTGCTTCCTTCCATGACATAAGCCATGCGGTTCTGAAGAGAAACCTTGACCCGAACCTTGGAACGGTCACGGGGAAGAGTCGCCGGGAGGTTATACGACTCGTAAGCCCGCATCGCCGAACTGATCGGGTCAGCCCTCTCAATCGGTGCGCAGGACGACAGAAGAAGAGGAACAATAAGGGCAGCCAAAGCCACCGAGAAAAGGAAAAGGGGACGCTTGCAAATCGCGGTCATCGGCGGGAACTCTACGAGGTGCCACCCTCGCCGTCCAGCCGTCAGGCCAGCGGTGGATCAGGACAACCCCGACTCAAGAAGCTACTCGACGAACAGCGTCGTCTCACCCGTATCCTCGTGAACCGAATTGCCCCCCTCGCTGCGCTGACCCATCAAAAATCGGACATCCGCCTCACTTTTGGCCTGACATTTCATTCATCGGAGACATGCTCTCCACTCATGGAAGCCCTCGGGCTTCGCACACAAACACAAGTGGCAATAACAGCAAACACCTGCTCCCTTTTGCCAGCAGATGACTGGCTGTCGCCTCTCGGTGGCTGCCAGTCATCTCGGCAGGGGAGCGGTCGACCTACCGCAAGGCAGCTTCCACGGTAAGGGGCGCACTCCCGAATTTTCCACCGCCGAACTCGACCGGGGTCTCGCGAAGAAATTTCCCTTCCACGTCGTAATGACGAAGAGAGCATTCATGGAGGTAACCCACCGCTTTACTGTCCTGGGCCCGGTCGAGATGTAAAAACAGCCGACCATCTCCCTTGAAATCCGGACCGAGCTTTTGAACCAATTCAGTCAGGTCGATCCCAACCTCGATGGGAGTATGATCGTGAGGACCGGCGAGGGGAACATGACCCGGATTCGCCCCACCAAAAAGCGGCCAGCCATTGAAGGCTTCCGGGGCGAATTCGTACTTCGCATCGCCCGCTCCGGGGTCATCGGAAACCCCGATCCTCATCCGCAGGGCCGCGCGATCATTACACGCCAGCTTCAAACGCAGGGTGGTCGTCGGCTGGTATCGGGTCACCTCACAACGACCCAGATAATTCCCACGCTTCCAGCCCGGGTCGATCATCGCACTGTAGAGGAGATAGATGCGGCCATCGGTCGACCAATTCTCCCCCCACGAGTTGACCACGATGTAAGCCCCGCGCTCCCAATCGGCAAGGGTGACCTTACCATCGCCATTGAGGTCGAGATCGTTGCTAATCTTGCCGTCGCCATTGAGATCGAATCCCACCTCATCGTCATACCCCACGCAGGTGATGCCATGGCCAAACCCCGAGGGCCCCCAGCGGACCCAGACATCTTTGCCCGCCTCGTGCTCTCCCTCGGCGATAGTCTTGGTGACCTTCTTGAGTTCCCCCATGCGACCATCGAGAGCCAGAATCCCGCCCGGTCGGCCTTTCTCCGGCTGATTCCGGTCAAACATCCAACCCCGGGCTTCGTTGAGCTGGGCCACGGTATTGGCCGGGGTGTAGCGGTAACCCGACACCCGGTATTCCATGGCCTCGCGCCAGATGTCATACCCGTCGGGCCACGACCCGATCTTTTCCCGGCGCACCCCCCCGTAGGAGGCCGCGGTCGGAATGCCCACCCGCTTGGCCACCTCCCAACCGTGGTAGGCCTCCGAGCCGACGTTCTCCGCCCGGTTCATCATGTTCCAAGAAAAGTGGGCCGGGAAGCGGGTGGCGTCGGAATCGGCTTTGGTCCCGTTAAGGACATTCATCTCGTAAGTGAAAATCGAGGCCACCGAGGCAAACTGCCCGCATGCCCCCCAACGTTGCTTGTAGACCGGGGGAAATTCAGGCCGGGCAGAATTGTCAACCCGCGAAGGCAGACGCTTCGGATCGGGCTTCACCTCCGCGACATCAGGCCCCTTGGCATCGGCCCAAGTATTGTATTCCTTTCCTTGCGAAGGAGGACGTGAAAAGTGACCAGGATAGGCCACCTCCGCCTCGTCGGCGACCGAAGCGACAGGGAAAAGGAAGAACGGGAGCAAAAAAAGCGGGCGAGTCATAAGGGACAAAGCGATTACGTGAGATCGTCACGATTTTTTCGGAAACAAGCGAAACTGGTCGGCCAGGACGCCTCATTGAGGCACGAGTCCCCTCCACATTCTCCGACAGCCCGCCTTTTCGGGATATCCTCCAAAACGAAAGGGCCACTCGAAAACGACGTAATCTCAGTCCATGAAATTCCTTCCTCTTTTCCTTCTCCCCTTCACCGCCCTCGCGGACGATTCCCTTTTCAACGGCAAGGACCTCGACAACTGGCGCTCCGACGCCAAGGGCGATTTCCCCTACTGGACCGCCAAGGAGGGCACCATCCAGTGCCAATCCGGCCCCAAGAAAAAGGGCTCCGTCCTCTGGACCAAGAAGGAGTTCACCGACTTCACCCTGACCCTGGAATACAAGCTGGGCGAAGGCACCATCGATTCCGGCGTCATGATCAAGGGGCCCCACGATCAGATCCAGATCGGCATTTCCGGATCTCTCAAGCGCGACCTGACCGCCTCTCCCTACATCCCGGGCAAGGGCTACCCGGTTGAAGCCACCAAGGCCATCGCCGCAGTCAAGACCAACGACTGGAACGTTCTCAAGATCGAAGTGAAGGGCAACACCTACAAGACTTGGCTCAACGGCGTGGAGGGCATCACCTACACCTCCGACACCGCCAAGGAAAAAGGCCCGCTCGGCCTGCAGCTCCACGGCAACCGCAACATGTCGATCGCCTTCCGGAATCTCCAGATCACCGAGTGATTCCGGAGCCCCGGAATCACACCGTGCAAATGTCCACCGCCTCTTTCAGCGAAGTCAACGGGTCGCGCTTGGGAACAAATTCCTGCCCGAGGTATCCCTCGTATCCCATCGCGGCAAGGGCCTTGCAGATGCCCTTGTAGTTCAGCTCCTGGGTGTCATCGATTTCATTCCGCCCCGGAACCCCGGCGGTGTGGAAGTGCGAGATGGCCTCCTTGTGCTTGGTGAAGGTGGAGATGCAATCGCCCTCCATGATTTGCATGTGGTAGATGTCGTAGAGAAGCTTGAAGCGATCCGATCCCACCGCGTTAACCAATTCCACGCCCCACTCGGTGCGGTCGCAGAGGTAGTCGCCGTGGTTCACCTTGGAATTGAGCAGCTCCATCGACACCGTGATCTTGTGCTTCTCGGCAATTGGGACAATGCGCTTCACGCCCTCGATGCAGTTCTTGAGCCCTTCCTCGTCGGTCAGTCCCCGCCGGTTTCCGGAGAAGGCGATGACTTGGGGCACGTTTCCGGCCTTGGCAGCCTTGGGGATGATGTCCTCGTAGATCTCGACGAGGGTGTCGTGATTCTCCTTGTTCTCAAAGGCATTGGGAATCCCGGCAATCCCCCGAACCGCGTGGGGCCGCCCCATCGCACAGGTCAGGTCGTGCTTCGCCAGGGTCGCCCACTGCTCGGGAAAGAGGATCTCGACCGACTCAATCCCCATCTTCTTGACCTCAACGCAGAATTGCTCGAGGGGAATGCTACCGAAGCACCAGTGGCACACCGAATGTTTGAACTTCCCGCCCGCTTTCTTGATTTCCTCCTGGGCCTCGCTGACTTGGGCTCCGAGGGCCGACAGGAGGGCGGCTCCGCCGGTCATGGTGGTGAGAGATTTGCGTCGATTCATGGTCCCATTACTAAAGCGCACCAGCCTGCCATTTGTCGATTCCTAGGTCAAAAAAGATTCCAGTTCGGGTGAAAAGCAACATCGATCTGCCGTCGAGCGTATCCTACGGTCCCGTCAAAGCAGTATGAACCTTCTCTCCCGGACCGCCCGCCTTCTCCTCGCCCTTCTTCTCGTCCCGTTTTCCCTCCCGGCCGAGGATGGCCCCACCCCGCTCAACGTCCTCCTCATCACCGCCGATGACCTCAACTACGACTCGCTCGGGGTTTACGGCTGCCGGATTCCCAACATCACCCCCAACCTTGATCGCCTCGCCGCCCGGGGGCTCGTCTTTCACCATGGATACGTCAACATCGCGGTCTGCCAGCCTTCCCGGCAATCGATCATGACCGGACGCTACCCCCACCGCAACGGCGCGGAAGGTTTCGATCCCATCTCCGATGACGTCCCCACCCTCCAGGAACAACTTCACGCGGCCGGCTACCTCAACGGCATCCTCGGCAAGGAGATCCACCTCCGCCCGAAGGAGCGCTACTGCTGGGACCAATACATCACCCAGGGCGACCTCGCCTCCGGGGCCGGCATTGGCCGCTCCCCCGAACGCTACCACCACTTCACCGGGGTCTTCTTGAAACGGGCCCGGGAGGAAAAGAAACCCTTCTTCCTCATGGCCAACATCCACGACCCGCACCGTCCCTTTGCCGGCAGCCAGCAGGAACTGCGAAGCTGGGGACGCAATCTCCCCAAGGTCACCCGCACCATCAAGGAGGAGGACATCGACGTCCCCGCCTTCCTCGCCGAGCTCCCCGACATCCGCAAGGAAATCGCGCAATACTACACCTCGGTCCACCGCTGCGACCAGTCGGCCGGGGCCATCCTGCAGGCCCTTGAGGAGAGCGGCTTCGCCGAGAACACCCTCGTCATGTTCATCAGCGACAACGGCATCGCGGTCCCCTTCGCCAAGGCCAACTGCTACCTCAACAGCACCAAGACTCCCTGGATCGTTTCGTGGCCCGGGACCATCGAAGGCGGACGAGTCGACAAGACCCACCTCGTCTCCGGCATCGACTACATGCCCACCATCCTCGAGGCCGCTGGACTCAAGCCGGTCCCGGGAATGGACGGCCGCAGCTTCCTCCCCGTCCTCAAAGGCAAAGCCCAGGAAGACCGCGATCTCGTCTTCACCGAATTCCACAAGACCTACGCCCGCGCTCCCTTTCCCATGCGTGCGGTCCACAGCCAGCGATACGGATACCTCGTCAATTTCTGGGCCAATCGCACGCCCCCGATGCGCATGGACTCCACCAGCGGGCTGACCTTCAACGCGATGAAGCAGGCGGCCGAGACCAACCCAGACCTCGCCGCCCGCGTCCAGCTCTTCGAACACCGGGTGCTCGAGGAATTCTTCGATTTCGAAAAGGACCCCCACGCCCTCCACAACCTCATCGACGATCCGGCCCACCAGGAGAAAATTTCCAAGATGCGCGCCGCCCTCCTCGCCCGCATGGAGAAGACGAAGGACCCCGCCCTTGAGGCCTTCCGCAACCGCGACGATCCCGCCGCCCTCGATCAATTCATGGAAGCTCAGCGCCTGCGCGCCCGACCCGGAAAGAACAAGAAGAAGAACAGCCCCGAAAAATCGAAATGAAGCCTGCCCGCCTTTTCACCACCTTGCTCGCCTTCCTTTTCACCGCAGTCGCCCCCGGCGTCCCGAAGGAAGACCTCCACGTCTACCTCCTCATCGGTCAGTCCAACATGGCGGGCCGGGCTCCCCTCGACAAGGTCACCTCGGCCCCCATCGAACGAACCCTCCTCCTCAACGACAAGGACGAGTGGGAACCCGCCACCTCGCCTCTCAACCGCTACTCCACCATCCGGAAAGGCCTTGGGATGCAGAAGCTCAACCCGGGATTCTCCTTCGCCCGGGAAATGAAAAAAGCCCACCCCAAGGCCACCATCGGGCTCGTCGTGAATGCCAAGGGCGGCAGCAGCATCGAACAATGGGCCAGCGACCAAAGGTTCTACGAGGACATCATCAAACGCGCCAAAGCGGCCCAAAAAACCGGCACCCTCAAGGGCATCCTCTGGCATCAGGGGGAATCCAACAGCACCCGGGCAGAACCCTACGCGGACCAACTGAAAGCCCTCGTGGAAAACCTCCGCAAGGACCTCGGCACGCCCGCCCTCCCCTTCGTGGCCGGGGAAATCAAGGAGGGTGAAAAAATCAATGCCGAGATTGCCAAGCTGCCGAAAGCGGTGCCGGCAACCGGCGTGGCCTCGTCCAAGGGACTCAAAACGATGGACCGATGGCACTTCGACGCCCCGTCCATGATCACCTTGGGAGAACGCTACGCCGCCGAAATGCTCCGGTTGCAAAAGTAAGAAGATCCTTCTGCCCCTCGACCACAACTCCTGTTATCCAACCACCATGCGCATCTTTCTTGCTCTCATCCTGATGACATTGGGCCAGGCCCAGACCCGCCCCAACATCGTCATCATCATGGCCGATGATCTTGGCTTCGCCGACCTCGGTTGCTACGGCTCGGAAATCAACACCCCGAACCTTGATGCCCTCGCCGCCGACGGCCTCCGCTTCACCCAGTTCTACAACACCGCCAAGTGCCACTCCTCCCGGGTTTCCCTGCTGACCGGTCTTTATTGCGACCAGGCCGGCAGCGAAAAACTCAATCGCGGAGCCACCATTGCCGAGGTCCTCAAGCCCGCCGGATACCACACCATGATGGTCGGCAAGTGGCACCTCTCGAAGGAACCAACCGACTTCGGCTTTGACCGCTACTGGGGCCACCTTTCCGGCGCCACCAACTTTTTCACTGGCGACAACTCCTTCCGGCTCGATGGCGAAAAGTGGGAGGTTCCCGCCACCCACAAAGGCAAACCCTACTACAACACCAACGTGGTCGCCGACTTTGCCCTCGATTTCATTGATGACCATTTGAAGGAGGCCTTCCTCAAGGCCACTCGATCTCCATCAGGAGACGAGCAATTGGAAACAGCTGGCGACCTTAATCCTGGCGGCCACAAAAAGAAAAATGATTACCCCTTCTTCCTCTACTGCGCCTTCAACGCTCCGCACTACCCGCTGCAGGCGCCCGAGATTGAGGTGAAGAAGTACGACGGCAACTATGCCGAAGGCTGGGACGTCCTCCGCCAACGCCGTCATGAAAAACAAATCCAGACCGGCCTCCTGCCCGCAAAGTGGAAGCTCTCCCCCCGCGCCGCCCACATCCCGGCTTGGGACAGCCTCACCCCGCAACAGAAGCAGTGGGAGGAAGACCGCATGGAGGTCTACGCGGCGATGGTCGACGTCCTTGATCAAAACATCGGACGCCTGATCAAACACCTCAAGGACAAGGGCCTCTACGACAACACCCTCATCATGTTCTGTTCCGACAACGGAGCCTGCCCCTTCGACCGCACCCGCGGCAAGGAATACAAGCCCTGGGATCCCAAATCCTACTGGTGTTACGACGTCGGCTGGGCCTCGGTGGGCAACACCCCCTTCCGCCTCTACAAACAGAACCAGCACGAGGGCGGCATTTCCTCCCCCATGATCGTGCACGGACCGGATGCCCTGCTCAAAACCCAGCCCAGCTCCATCACCCGACAACCCGCCCACCTCATCGACTTCATGGCGACCTGCCTCGAAGTCGCAAAAGCTTCGTACCCCAAGACGGTGGCGGAACGGCACATCGATCCTCTCCAAGGAAAATCCCTCCTTCCCATCCTCGCGGGCCAGGAACGCGCCCCGCACGACCCGCTCTACTTTCACTTCGCGCGCGACCGCGCCCTTCGTTCGGGTGACTGGAAAATCGCCTCCGCCAAGATGGGCCGCTGGGAACTCTACAACCTCGCCGAGGACCGCACCGAGCTCAACGACCTGGCCGCACAACATCCTGAACGGGTCAAGGCAATGGCCGCGCAGTGGCACGAGATCGCCAAGAACCAGGAACGCCTTCCCGCGAGCCAGCTCAAGCCGGTCAAGGACACCCTCACTCCCCAGAAGTTCGGCAAACGCGCCGATCCCGGAGCCGAGAAGTAGCCGAAAGCTTCGCTTTGGGTCACCTGTCCACCCTCAGGTCAGCGAATCCAAAATCAGGTTCACCGATTCCACCATCCGTTCGTCGCGAGGCCGCAGGTCCGGCTCGAAGGCCCGGCCGGTGAGGTGCTGCAACCCTTCGATGTAGCGCACCGCAATCTCATTGGCCTGCGCTTCGCTGAACTGGTCGCCCTGCTGATCCTTGACCATCCCCCGCGCAAATTCCTTGGAGAAGGAAACGGGCTTCCCGTCGCGGGTCAGGATCTCCCCCTGGTCATCGAGGCGCCAGAAGCGCGAGGAATCCATGGTGTAAAGCTCGTCCGCCGCCACGATCCGCCCTTGCGCATTGATGCCGTGCTCGGTCTTGGTGTCGACCAAGACCATGCCGCGTCCGGCGAGGAACTGCGAGACCATCCCGAAGGCCATGAGCGAGGCATTGCGGATCGCGGTGTATTGCCCCTCGGTGCAAACCCCGAGGGCCACCAGCTCAGAGGCCTCGATGGTCCGGTCCACCTTGTCCTTGGTGCTGGGGGTGTCCATGAGGTAGGGAAGCCGTCCGTTGGCTTCCAGCTGGTCCACCACCAGATCATGACCGGCATAGCGCATCGTGGTCTGCCCCGCCGCCTTCGCCGCCAGCCAGTGCTGGTAAAGCGAGGTCGAGGTCGAACTCTCGGCCATGTAAAGCCGGACGACATTCTCCAGCATGACCAGCTTGAGGTTCTCCGCCGGGATCACGGTGGAGCTGGCAGCCAACCCCGCGACCTCGAACTGGGAGGACCCCACCACCTCCTTGACCAGGTCGAGCATGTGATGATGATTCACCGCCAGCACCTGGTCCTTGAAGGGAATGGACCCTCGGTTGACGTCGTGGGTGGAGATCCGGTTGTTGCGGAACATGAGCCGGATGGGACGACCGTCGCGATGGGTCAGGGCCTCCCCGAAGACCGAATCGGACACCTTGCCCTCGAGGACAGTGCACCCTTTCAACCGGGGCAGCTCGCCGTCCTCGATCAATTGCCGGATCGACCGGCCATCATTCACCGAGGCTCCATGGGCGGATACCAACTCGCGGATTTGTTCTTGGTCTAACATGAATCGGAAAGGAGTGGGACTTCGCTCCGCCGCCAGCATAGAGATTCGGACGAACTCGACAAGGACAGCGTTGGAAACCCAACAGGATCTGGCCTCCGGCTTCGGTCACTCGTCCTCGATGTATCCCAAGGTGGCGAAAAACATCTCGTCGAAGCTCTGCTCCCCCCATCTCACCGCCTTGGTCGGATCAGGGTTGTGGCGGTTGGCTGCGGAGTTGTCCCAGGCATTCCGGATCCGGATCGTAGACCCGGCCGGGAGCTTGACGGGATTCTTCAAAAGATAGGTCCGCTGCCAGTTGAAGTTATAGTCCGGAACGGAGAGGAGCATTTCCTTCCTTCCGTCGGGCAACTCGGCCTCGAAATTCATGAACTTTCCGCGGAAATGCATGTGCGGATTGATGGCATAAAGGATGACGTCTTTGCGAATCGGGAGGGTCTTTTCCTGACGGTAATCGCGATCTCCCGGGGGAATCTCAAAGCGACGGTGCATCACCACCGCGGTCCGGAAGATCTTCGCGGCGGGAGTTTTGGAAAGGTGCAGGCCAAGCCGGGTCCGGTCGGTCTCCGGGCGCCCCGTCACGGTGTAGTGAAGCTGAAAGCGAAGTTGGTGCCCCTTCTTGAGATGCACCGAGCTGCCCGCGGGATACTTCTGCCCCTGCGTCCCGGGCGCGTATCCCGTGATCCACTGGGTGTTCTTCCGGTCTCCGTTCGCATGCGAGGTCACAATGACATGATGGAGCACCCGGGAATTCCCCGGGTTGACCTCGCAGGCGGTCAGCCAGACATCGTGATCGAACGGGTTGTCAAGGGTGACATAGCGGTAATCGATGACTCCTTCCGCCGGCACCTTTTGCTCGGGCAGTTCGATGACGTGGTCCGGCTGGCCCAAGTGCCAGTCGGGCACTTCCACCTTCAGGTTTTCGAGCGGGTCCGCTCCTTCACCTCGTCGACTTCCCTCCGCCACCCAGGTGACAATGCGATGGGCCTCCTCGGGTGAAAGACCGCAGTCGTTGGCAAACTCCCCCACCTCCGGATCGGCATGCCACGGCGGCATGCGACGGGTCATCACGACCTCAGCCATCATGTCTGCCCAACCCGACACCTTGCGATAGTTGCTCATCGCAAACGGTCCCAGCCCGCCCTTGGTGTGACAAGCAACGCAACATTCGGCAAGAATCGGGGCAATGTCCTTGGTGAAAGTCAGGGGAACGGCATACTTCGGAAAGGTCACCTTGCAGCCCGGAGCCTCGGTCACCGCCGGGTCAATTTCCTGTCCGGCGAGGAGACTCTCGATGGCATCTTTCAAAAAATGACGTTCCGCCGCGGGCTTTTCGCTTTCGTAACTGAGCCGGTCATCGATCGCTCCCCGGTAGACGATGCGGCGCTGCCGGTTGAGCAAATAAACCTCCGCAGTCCGTTCCACCCCGAGGGCTCCAGCCACC
>JALQTQ010000230.1 GCA_023263995.1 Akkermansiaceae bacterium
CCAAGGAGCGGTCGAGGTCACTGAGGCGGAAGAGGAGGTGGAATCGTGAAGAGATTCCTCCTTGTTCAGTTTCTCCTGTGGTCCGGGATCTGGCTGTGCGCCCAAGAGAGGCCGCCAGAGGAAGAAGAGGTTGGTGTGGAATCAGAGTTGCCTGATTGGACTGAGGGCGAGCTCAAGGAGCTGGAAGAGGGTGGATACGTCCCCGGATCCACCCTGATTGGGGCGCTGGCGCGAGAAGCCCTCGAGTCCGAGAATGACGAGCCAATCGTTCTGACCGAAGCAGAGCGGGCTCTGTCGGAGGACGAAGAACAGGCTCAAGGCGATCCCCGCAAAATTCCCGAGGAGTTCCTGCCGGAATACTTCGAGAAAGCGCCCTCGGGATTCCTCAACGACCCGCAGGAATTGCTCACCAGCCAGGAAAGAATCGATCTTGAGAAATTTCTTGGCTACCACACGCAGGATGTCCGGATTGATTTCTACCTCTATCTTTTTGATGAAAAACAGGAATTGCCGACAGGGCTGGATCTGGAAATGGTCGTGGGCCGTCACTTTGATCCCGGTCGACCGGCTGCGGTGGTTTTTTACCATTTGGGAGCCCCTCGCCGGTCGTCCATGCAATTCACTCAACGGGTTTTGGAGGTGGCATCGGATACCGAGAGGAGCCGGGTCCTGTGGCTCGCTCGCGAGGAGGCGGCGGAAAAGTCCGATTCTTCTTCCCAGCTCGAGGTCTTTTCGAGCCAGTTGTCGATTCGGCTCGCCGATCTGGAGAGAGTGATTCGGGATGGTGGGCGAAGATTATTGCCTGATGATTCGTTCCTGAGTGGGGGAGAGGGCCTTTCCGATGGCGGCAGCGGAAAGGGGTGGTGGTCCAAGTCGCTTGAGAGCCAGACGATCGTTTGGGGACTGGTGGGAGTAGCGGTGATCGGGCTGGCGGCGATTCTGGGCTGGGTTGGTCGCTGGATCGCGATGAAGCGGAGGAGCTATCTTTTTCCCGATGCCGAGGGTTCCACTTTATTAGACGCTCCCTATGCGGCCGGAGTGGGCGGGGTTTTGAGTTTTGCTTCGGCCCAGACCCCGCCTTCGAGACAGAAAAGTGACGTCCCGGATTATCTCCAGCGGATGTGACGGCAGGCGATGTGATTTTGGGCGTGCGTGCCGGATTAGGATCCCTAGTCTGGCTCGGCGGATCGGATCGCTGTTGCGGTCGCCCGATGATTTTTAATTTTCCGACTATCGCCGATAATCCATGACGCCGCTCTTTCGCAAGATTCTGGGAATGAACTGGGTTCTCGTGGTGACGATGTATGGGCTCCTGATCTTTGGGATCTTCGCCATCGAAAGTGCGGCACGTCATCTGCCCGGGCCCGATGGTATGGCGGGCGGCGAGTTCTACGCCTCAAGGCACAAGATTTGGATGGCACTGGGCACGGTTGTTTATTTTTGCGCCGCCCTCATTGATTACCGTTGGGTACGCTGGCTAGGGGTGCCGATGTATTTCGTGGGACTGGCTTTGACGGCAAAAGCCCTCGGGATGGATGACGAAGTCCACCGCCTCACCTTTGGGCCGATCAGTTTTCAGCCTGCTCAGATAGCCATTGCGGCTGGAATCATCGCGATCGCGACCCTTGCCGATGATTTGCCTAAGTTGCATCGTTTTTTCGGGCAGCCCTGGTTTCGGGTAGCCCTGATCGGGGTGCTGACCGGGATTCCCTTTGTCTTGGTGGTGAAACTAGGCGATACCGGATCGGCTTTGGTTTGGATTCCCGTGGCCGTGGTTACGATGCTCGTGAGTGGCATTCCCTGGCGCTATCTCATCTTTCTCGGCGCGATGGCCGCGGGACTGATCCCGATAGCCTATTATATGTTTCTGCCCTCCGTCTCGGAACGGGGAACGGAGCGTATCGAGATGTATTTGGAATCGGTCGGAACGGGAGTGGTTGAGAAGACTGACAAGAACTGGGCTCCCTATTGGGTCTCGACGGCTGTCGGTAAGGCGGGTTGGAAAGGTCTTGGATTTGGGGCCACCGAAGAGCGGCAGTCTCTGCACGCCAAGAAGCTCATCCCCTGGAAAACCGCACACAACGACTACATCTTTGCGGTGATCGGCGAGGAGCAGGGCTTTCGCGGTTCGTTGTTGCTGGTGACGGCCTTTGCTCTCCTTTTGATCCAGTGCCTCTTCATTGCCTTTTACAGCCGAGATCTGGCGGGGCGGATCATCGTGGGCGGGGTGGTTGGGCTCTTCTTCGCCCATATGTTCGAAAGCATCGGGATGTGTGTCTTACTCACGCCCATCACCGGGATCCCACTGCCCCTCGTCAGCTATTCAGGCACCTTTGTGGTGATCTGCATGTTTCTCCTCGGGCTGGTGCAGAGCGTGTGGGTCCACCGGGTGCGCTTCATTGAAGTGGAGGCTTCACTCCCCTGAGGGTGGCTTTCCTCCGATTTCCTTCAGGCCTGGCACGTTTGGTCCGCCGCTCTTCTGGCCGGGCTTGTGACGATCGGAGATACCGGTTTCTTTTCAAGACCGGGGTCGGGCCAATGCTGTTTCACTCGAGGTTCTGTACCTGTTCCCGAATCTTTTCGAGTTCGGTTTTTGCTTCCACCACGGTTTGCCCGATTCCGGCGTTGTTGGCTTTGGAGCCGATGGTGTTGAATTCACGATTGATTTCCTGACAGAGGAAATCGAGTGAACGTCCCACTGGTCCGGCCGAGGAGAGGTATTGCCGGAAGCGGGTGAGATGGGAGGTGAGACGTGTTGTTTCTTCCGAGACATCGCAGCGTTCGGCGAAGAGCGCAACCTCTTTGAGGAGGCGTTCGTCTTCGAGGTCGAGGTCAAGGCCGGCCTCGCGCAAGCGGGAATGAAGGAGCTCCCGTTGACGCTCCACCATCGCGGGAGCCCGGGCCGCAATCTGCGAAGTCTTTTCCTCGAGAAGGGCGAGACGCGCAAAGAGATCCTCACGGAGGTCATCGGCTTCGGCAGTGCGCATGGCAATGAGGTTTTCAAGCGCGAGATCCAGAGCGGGACGAATGACGGCCTCAGCTTCTTCGGGGTCGAATCCACCCTGATCAAACGAGAGGATCTCGGGGATCCGTAAGAAGTCGCCGGCGACAGGTTGCACTGGCCGGCCGAGGACTTCGGAAAGCTGGCGAAAGGCCGCCTCCAGGTCACGGGCGCGGTCTTGATCGACGGTGATTCCGCCTGTCTCGGAGTTTCGCCTTTTGAGACTGATCGAAATGTTGACCCGCCCTCGGGAGATGACCGCAAGCAGCACCTTGCGGAGGTCCTGTTCCAAGGCGGAGAGCTCGCGGGGCAGGTTGAAATGGATGTCGGCCTGCTTTCGGTTGACGCTGGTCATCTCGACCATGGCGGTCAATTCCCGACCTGAATGCTCACCGCGGCCAAATCCCGTCATTGATTGCATGGCGGAGGTCTAAGAAGAACGAAGGTCCTTGGCTAGTCCTGATCCCGGCGGTCCCGTTCTTCCTCGGGAATGTCCTCGTCAGGGAGAAGCGGATCGTAGTCGGGATCGTCATCTGGGACCTGCCCGGAGCTTTCCTCCAAAACCTCATCCGACTCCCCGGCTTGCCCTTCGTCAGGATCTTGGTGTTCGCCCGGGTAGTCGAGATGATCGTCGTGACCGTCATCGGCCGGTCCCATTTGCTCGTGGTCGGGATGATAATGAGGATGATCCGGGTCAAAGTAGGCGGAGTCATGGTCTGCCGGATCATGGGCATAAGGATCATGGTCGTCGTGATCGTGGTCGTGATCGTCGGGGGCGGGCGACGAGAGGAGTCGGGCCATCCGCTCAGCCTCCTCGGCCGCTTCCAGGCGGGCCACCTTCTTCTCGTGGAAATAGGAGAGCCAGATGCAGATTTCGTAGAGGATCACCATCGGGACTGCCAACAAAGAGAGGGTGAGGGCGTCCGGGGTGGGGGTGATGAGGGCAGCGATGACAAAAATGGCGAGGATGGCATAGAGGCGGGTTTCCCGCATCATGCTGAAGCTGAGGATGCCGATCTTGACGAGGGTCATCACCACTACCGGAAGCTCAAAGGCGAGTCCGAAAATGAGGACGAAAGTGGTGGCGAATGAGATGTAGTAACCAATACGCCAGTCATTGGAGATGCCCATACTTTTGCCCCATTCGTAAAAGAAGGTCAGGACGTTTGGAAGAACATGGAAATAGGCGAAGAGGACGCCTCCCAGAAAGAGGCCAAAGCCAATGAGGAGGGCAGGCCAGAGGGCCCTTCGTTCATTGTCCTTGAGGCCCGGAATGACAAATTGCAGGACGAAAAAGAGGATGAAGGGAAAAGAGACCACCAGTCCGGCAAAGAAAGCCAGTTTCATCGTGAGCATGAAGGTTTCGGTCGGTTTCAGAGAGCTCATGAGCCGGAGGTTGCCCTCGGCATTGAGATTGTCGGCCGGTTTGGTGACAAGAAACTTGAGAGCAAGATCACGGACGCTCATTTTTTCGTCGGGCAGCCTCTTGATAAAGTTCGCGCGCGCTTCCTCGGGGAGTTTCTGAGCGGCGCGGTAGATTGTGGCGGCCTCAGCCAGACGGCGGGTCCGGTCGTTGGTGGCTTCCTTCCACCAGGCCTCCGCAAGTGCGGCATCGTATTGCGCGAGTGGCGCAGAGACGTCCGAAAGGGTCAGGGCCCGTTCCCAATCGTCGAGCGAGATTTCCTCGTCTTGTGGGAGGGTGGCCTCGTGGCGGTCGACCCAAACTTGCTCGACCGGTCGCCGGATGAGGCTCATCAGTTCGTCCTTGTAAACGAAGCAGGCCAGAGTGGCGATGACGAGGGTGAGGACGATCCGCGTGACCATGATGCGGAGGTCTTCGAGGTGTTCGAGAAAGGGCTTCTCCTCTTCCGGATTCGTCTTGTCCCGGAGTTTGAATATTTTGTTGAGGAAAAACATGCGCGGGAGTTGAATACGCCGGATTTCCCTGAGGACAATGGAAAATTTACCCGCCTGGGGCTGGTTACTCGGGGTTGCCGTCCGGTGAAGGCTTGTTAGACTGATCCCCGATGATCGGCCTGACCCTTGAAAGCCTGAAAAACGCCGCTCCGGATGCGGGGTTCTTCGCCAACCGGCAGTGGATTTGGTCGCCTCAGCCCTTTCCCCTCAGCAAGCGTGAGAAAAAGTTTCTGCAACGATTGGGCCATCCTTTGCATCGCTTTCAGCAGGCGGGCGATGAGCTTTACCGCTTGAGCGCGGACGGTCGTCGTTCTTCATGGATCGCCAAGGTGCTGGATGCTGGCAAGCCCCAGTGGATGCTCGAACACCAGCGATCGCTGTCCCAACAGGGCGTGACGCCGAGGGTCATTCGTCCGGACCTTTTGCTGACCGATGACGGTTTTACCGCCTCGGAACTCGACGCGGTGCCCGGGGGGATCGGGACTCTGGCGTGGTTGAGTGAGACCTATGCGGCTGCTG
>JALQTQ010000231.1 GCA_023263995.1 Akkermansiaceae bacterium
GGGCATGGGAGGAGGGAATTCTCACCGCCATCGCAAGTTCGTGGACCCGCTTTTTCTGATCGCCGGAAAAGAGATGGAGGTTGAGACCCGGAGGAAGGGTTGCGAGGGCTTGTCGGGCTTGCGGTCGCAGCGTTTCCCGGAAGGTAAAGGTTGCGATCAGTTGCCCGTCGCAAGCGAGTTCGCAGGAAAGAATCTCGGTGGGCAGGGGATCGAAGGATTCCTTTCCCCGCCAACCGGGTTTGCCGAGGGTCCAACTGCGGCCGTCAAGGGTAACTCGCGAGCCCAATCCGGCCAAGTGTTGGGCTTGCCCGCTTGAAGCCTGAGGAGAAGAAATGAGCCCCCGCAGGGCCCGGGCCAGCGGGTGAAAGGAATCTCGGGTGAGGATACGAAGGGCTTCCTGGGAATCGGGTGGAAGTGAGGTCACCTGATCCGGGTTGGCGAGTTCTGGGGTTTCAAGCGTCAGGGTTCCCGTTTTGTCGAAAATGAGATGGCGAATGCGGGGAAGGGAGCTCCAAAGAGCCGGGTTTTGGATGAAGACTCCGATCCCGGCCATGGCCGAAGCAGCGCGGCGGTCCACCAGCGGAATGGCCACTCCGATCGCGCAGGGGCAGGAGACAATGAAGACGGAAATCATGCGTTGGAGAGCGACCAGGACCGGAAGGCCCCAAACAACGCCCCCGATGCCGGTGGCGAGTCCGACGAGGATCACGATGACAAGGTAGGATTTGAGAATACGCTGCACCACCGGAGCGGAAGATTGGCGGTTTTCTTCGGCGGTCAGGCGTGCCACGAGGGATTCAGGCCAGGCCTCGGCAGCTCGCAGAACAAGATCCTCGTGCCCGAGAGGGATCGCTCCGGCGGGAATGGCAGAACCTTTTTGGAAAAAGCGGGGATCCGGCTCCCCAGTCATCCAAGAAAGTGCAAAATCGCGCGATTCGCTCAGCAAAATGGCACTAACGGGTAGGGCTTGTCCGGAGGGAAGGCAAAATTCGTCGTCGCTCGCCAGCGCGGCGGTGGCTTTGCGGGTGCCATCAGTCAGGGTCACTTCCCGGGAAACCGCAGATTGTCCCTGAAGCTGACTCTGGGCTCGTTCGGAAGCCGCGAGATGAAGGTATCGGCCTCCTAGCATCAGGACCGTGAAGGTCGCAACAAAATCAAAGTAGAGGAGGTGGGCTTCTCCGCTGACCCATCCGACCAGCGAACCTCCGTAGGCGAAGGCAAGGCCGAGCGCGATGGGGAGATCGATATGGATAGTCCGGTGTTGTAGAGAGGCGGCGGCCCGCGAAAAGAAGTAGCTTCCACCGATCAGGAGGGCGAAGGTAGCCGAGAGGAGGGCGATGAGATCAAAGAGCCCGGCGTAGGGAAAGTTGTTCTCCATCCCGAGATAGCGGGGTAGGGAAAAGGCCATGGTGTTCATCGCAAAGGCCGAGCAAAGGCCCAGCCGGGGAATGAGCTTGCGACTCTCAGGGGGCGGGGTGCCGGTCTGGGAGGGATCTTCCAAGACATAACCGTAGCGGGGAAGTTCGCGCGCCAGCTCCAGCAACGCGCCGCTGTTTCGCTCCCAAGCGAATTCCGCTTCGGCGGTGGCCGGAAAGACGCTGGCCCTCACCGCTCCCGGGTGTGTCAGGAAAAGGCGTTCGATGAGCCAGACACACCCGACGCAAGTGACGCCGCTGATGCGAAGCTTGAGCGATGGCGGCCCGTCCTCTTGCTCCTCCCGGGCAACCAATCCTTCGAGCCAGTCGGTTCTAGCCGGTTCGAATGGGCGGTCTCCGACAGGGCGACCGCTTTTCCCATTCTGTAACTTGTAGAAGTCATCGAGCCCTTCCCCGAGGAGGAGCTGGTTGACGAAACGGCAACCGCCACAACAGAAGTCGGGCTCCTGCTTCGTGGGTGAGAAGGGAGTGTGACAATGGAGGCAGTTGCGCTCGGACATCAGTGGCAGCAGGAGGGCAAATCGGCTTCGGTCTCGACTTCTTCGGGGACCGTGGCCGCCGGAGCGGTGAAGGTTGGCAGGGTGTCATGGAGCCGCCAGACCATGACCAAGGCCGCGATGATGGCGAGACCGCGCTGAAGCTGCTGGAAGCGCAGAGCCGGTATGATGGCGCGGAGACGGGAAAAGCCGTGTTGCGAGAGCCAGAGCAGGGGGACCGTGCCCATGCCAAAAGCGAGGGCAAACTCGGCCCCCTTCAGGGCGCTTCCGCTGAGCAGAGCGGTCCCGAAAAGAAGGTAGAGCGGGCCACAGGGAAGGAGGGGCGTGAGCAGTCCCATGGCGAAGGCTCCCCGCCCGGCGGAAAGTTTGAAGGAATGAAAGCGGACTCTCGCTACGAAGCGCTCGACGAAGCGAGGGTGCGGCATCTTTTTCCAGAGGCCCAGCGCGGTGATGAGAAAGAGGGCCACTAGTAACCAAGGCATGACCACGGCCGGGGTGCTGAAAACCCAGCGAAGAGGTTGTTGTCCGATCGCCCCGCAGACCGCCCCGATCGTGGCGTAGGAAATCAGTCGTCCGCCGTGGTAGCCGAGATAGGCCAGAAGGGTAAGGGTTTCCCCCTTGCCAGCCTTGCCGACTGAACAGGCGATGGGCCCGCACATCGCCACGCAGTGAACGCTGGTCACGAGCCCAATGACCAGGGCGGCGGCAATGGTCAGTCCGGGGTCCATCAGGAGTTCTGGTCGTCGGCTTCCACTTGGGCCGGGATGGGAACCGATTCCGCCCGATGTCGGACGGCCGTGGTAATGATGACCGACCACGCCCCGATGAGGAGGAGGAAGGCTAGGGTGACCAAGGTGGCGGGGTGCTGGAAAAAGGCTTTCATCTCGAGGAGGGAGAATGGGGGATTTCCGGTGGCCTCGCTACGCATTTGCTGCGATTTGATGACGATTCATTGCGCTCCAGGACCTCTGCGGAGCGAGGAGGGATTTGGTCCCACGAAACGCACCGTGGAGAAGATTTCCACCCCATCCGGTTGGCCGGTGACTTTGAATCGGATTTCGCATGGACCCTCATAGGCTTCCTTGGAAACGATGATGACCGCCGGACGGGTCAGATCGGAACGGGCGGGGACTTTGATCGGTTCTCCGGCCCCGCTCAACTGGTATCCTTCGGGGGCACTTTCCAAGGTGATGACAAAGGTGGCTTCCTGATTTCGCTTGTTGGTGAGGAGCAACTGGTAGTTGTTGCGTACCGTGTTCTCATCAACAAAAAACGGGGGGCCCTGCATGCGTTTGGAAGTGATGCTGTAGGGAGCAGCCTTGTTGATGGCAGCGATCGTGAGAGCGCCCAGCCCGAAGCTCCCCAAGATGGCGTAAAGGATGATGCGGGGGCGGAAAATGCGCCGCTTCTGCCCGGTCAGGCCGTTGAGCGAGTCGTATCGGACGAGACCGGTCGGACGGTTGAGTTTGCGCATGATGCCGTCGCAAGCGTCGATACAGGCAGCGCAGCCGATGCATTCGAGTTGGAGGCCGTTGCGGATGTCGATGCCTGTGGGGCAGACATTGACGCAGCGGCGGCAATCAATGCAGTCAGCGGCTTCCGGATCGCTGACCTTCCCGCGAGGCTCACCGCGAGATTCGTCGTAACCGATGATCACGGTGTCGTCATCGGTGAGTGCCGACTGAAGACGTCCATAAGGGCAGACCATGATGCAAAACTGCTCGCGGAAATGAGCGAAGCAGAAATAGAAGGCACCGGTGAGGAAAAGCACCGTGCCGAAGGACGCGAAGTGATCGAGGGGGTTTTCTTGGACGAAGCCATAGAGCCGTTCCAGTGAGACAAAATACGAGAGAAAAACGTGGGCTAGCAAGGAGGCCACAAGGACGAAAAGCCCATGCTTCAAGAGGCGGCGCCAAATCTTCGAGAAATTCCACGGGGCGGAATCGAGTCGCCGTCGGGCCGAAGCCTCACCATCGATCCAGCGTTCGATCCGACGGAAGATGTGTTCGAGAAAGACGGTGTAGGGGCAGGCCCAACCGCACCAGAGGCGGCCAAGAAGCGCCGTAACAAAGAAGAGAGTGAAGCCCGTGCCGGTGATGGCGAAGAATAAGACCCAGAGGTCTTGGGGGTAGAGGGTAAGGCCGAAGAGGTGAAACTTTCGTTCGGCGAGATCGAGAAAGACTGCCGGGGCCTCGTTGATCGTGATCCAAGGAAGAGCCACGTAAATGGTGAGGAGGAAAAAGGCGAAGATGCGGCGAGCCAAGGTGAATCGGCCTGAAACATCGGCCGGATGAAGGATGTAGTGAGAGCCGTCAGCATTCACGGTGGTGACGCTGTCGAGGTTGGGAGTCTTTTTCGTGCTCACGGGCGAAGAGTAGCATCAGGGAGTCTTTTGGCTCCGCATCATTTGTGGAAAGCTGTGCTTGCCGGGGATTTTAGCGAGTCATCGCATCCTGACGCGTCGTTTTTCCGGTAAAAATGCCCCTTGCTGATCGGAGGGTGCTGTCGATAGTCCCAGCATGAGCGACGATGACAAAGGAGGGCCGAAGGGGCCCGGCTATCCCGCACCGGACGAAATTCGAAAAACGCTGGAAGGGCTTTTTGGCAAGATGGGAAAGAACGGCTTTTCCTTCCCGGGGATGACTCCGGAGTCTTTCACGGACGACGATGGCCCTGGGGAAGACGAAGTCGTTGATCCGGTGGCCGAGGAGGTCTTTCAGTTCAACCTGCTCCCACGCGACATCAAGGCGCACCTTGATCGATTTGTCATCCGGCAGGACGAGGCCAAGAAGGCCCTCGCGATCGCGGTTTGTGATCATTACAACCATGTTAAGGCCCTCAAGACGAGCGGCGAGAACGGGGAGCGCCTCGAGTTGCAAAAGCAGAACGTCATGGTGGTGGGCCCGACCGGGGTGGGAAAGACTTACCTCGTCAAACACATCGCAGAGCTCATCGGGGTGCCCTTCGTGAAGGCGGACGCCACCAAGTTTTCCGAAACTGGATACGTTGGGGGCGATGTCGATGATCTCGTCCGCGAACTGGTCTCCAAGGCCAATGGTGATGTCTCATTGGCCGAATACGGGATCATTTACATCGATGAAATCGACAAGCTGGCCTCGAGTGGTGGTCGCGACGGGATGATTGGGCGTGATGTCAGTGGGCGCGGGGTCCAGACAACCCTGCTCAAGTTGATGGAGGAGACCGAGGTGCCCTTACGCAACCCTCAGGATATGAGGGGGCAAATGATGGCGATGATGGACCTCCAGAGTGGCAAGCAGGGCAAGGATACCATCAACACCCGGCACATTCTCTTTATTGTCAGCGGAGCCTTCTCCGGGCTGGAAAAGATCGTACGGAAACGCAGTCAGGCCAGCCAGATCGGGTTTGCTGCCGAGCAGGCTGAACCGGTGATGGACAAAGAGTTGTTCCGGCACGTCACGACTCAGGATTTCATCGATTTCGGCTTCGAAGCGGAATTCATCGGTCGCATTCCGGTCCGAGTG
>JALQTQ010000232.1 GCA_023263995.1 Akkermansiaceae bacterium
CGCTCAGTAAGGCGGTCAAAGCCAGGGTCAAGGCATCGGTCGCCTTCGTTGGGAAATACGAGGAACAGCTGCAGGAGTTTGCGCGGGCGCGCGGGTGCGACGGGATCATTTGCGGCCATATCCACAGCCCGGCAAACGAACAGGTTGGGGACATCCACTACCTCAACTCGGGTGACTGGGTGGAGTCCCTGACCGGGATTGTGGAGCATACCGATGGCGGGTTCGAGCTATTTGACTTCGACGAGTTCAAGTCGTGGGGAAGCGCGGGACACAGGAACGAACACGCGTTGAAGGTGGTGGACGAGGCTTCGATCTCGATCGCGGTATGAATGACCTGCGGCTGGTGGACGGAATCGGGCCCTTTTTTGTGCCGGTCAAAAGGCGTCGCCTGAACTGGTCTAAGATTCCTTTCCATGACTTGCCGACCGGGGATGGAAGCGAGTTGGTTTGGGAGCGAATTGGGGAGGATCTTGCATCCTTCGCCACGGCGGTGGTCGCGGCGGGGTTTAATGCCATCACCCTCGATGACGTGGCCCATGTCACCGGGCATTCTTGGTATGAAGATGCGGTGGCGGATCGCATTGGCTTCTTTGCGGAGCGGTTTCGGGGGTTGATTGCGATGCTGCGCAGGATGGGCTTGCGGGTGTTCATGACCTCGGATGTGGTGACCTTGAGCCCGGGAGTGGCTCGAAAGCTGGGTCCTTCGCGCGGTGCCCGGAGGGCCTTTTATCTCGATATCCTCCGGCGCTTCTTTGGTGACTTCCCAGACGTGGAGGGGGTCATTCTGAGGATCGGGGAGTCCGATGGATTGGACGTCCATGACGAGTTGCGGAGCGAATTGCATTTGCGTTCGGCGGCCGAGGCGAATCGCTTTCTCAAGGACGTGCTGCCTGTGGCGCGGGAAGCCGGTCGCACGGTGGTGCTCAGAACCTGGACGGTGGGGGCTCACCGGCTTGGCGACCTGATCTGGCGGATGGGAACGCTTGAAAAATTGGTGGCGGGAATTGATGAGGATCATTTCATCCTCTCGATGAAGCCTGGGGACTCTGATTTTTTTCGCTATCTTCCCTTGAACGATTCCTTCCGGAGGTTCGGGGGGCGCAAGATTCTCGAATTGCAGGCCCGGCCCGAATATGAGGGAGCTGGAGAGCTGCCGACCTTCTTGGGGTATGAGTATGAAGGCTATCGTAATGCCTTGCGGGGGGTGGAGAATCTGGTCGGCCTCTCGGTCTGGTGCCAGACCGGCGGTTGGCATCGTTTTCGTCGGATGTCCTTTTTTGGGAAGGGTTCCCCTTGGGTCGAACTCAACGCCAAGGTGGCCTTGGCCTTGTTTGAAGGGAACCGCGAGGTTGACGAGATCCTCGCGGACGAGGGCTTGCCTCCTTCCTTTTTCCGTAAGCTGCACCTTGCCATCCGTGAAGGGTACTATCTTCCGACCTTTGCCCGGCAGCGGATCTTTTTCCGCCGGGTGAGGATTCCGCCCCTCTTGCATGTCTACTGGGATACCATTTTCATGATTGCGCCAGTGCGCAAGCTCATGCGCTTTTTTGTCGAGGAGAGGGAAGAGGTGTTGGCGCGCGCGGCCGGGGTGGAGAAACTTCTCGACGAACTGGTGGCGGAATCGGACAGCGTACCCTTGCCGTGTGAGGACGTCGAATTTCTCCGGGATACGTTGGCGATCATCGCCTTGGCTCGACGTTATTATTTCGGCTCCTTTTCGCCCGGTCTGGTCGCGGAGATTGAGAGGGCCAAAAAGGCCTACAAAAAGCGCTGGCCCAGAGGGGGCGAACGGATCCGCTATCGCATTCGCACCGACTTCGCCCCGACCCGCCTCAAGCGGAGGACCCTGAGCTGGGGAGGGCGGGTGATCCTGAGGAAACGTCAGGCCTATCGTTTCATCGACTATGCCTTTGTCCTCACTTTGTTGGGATTCTGCTACCGTTTCTTCGCCCGGGTGAAGCCTGATGCCCTACCGGAGTTCGTCCGGGAGTCCGCCATGGGGGTGGATTCCCTTTTCGAATGACCACTGCTGATCTTCGTAGGACCTCAGAATGGAGTTGGAAAAAGGGCCGGTTCAGGCATGCTGTCGGTCAGGCGTCACCATTCGTGTGACTTTTTTGACAACATTCTTATGAAACTCTCTTTTTGGAAACTGATCACCTTGATCTTTGTGGCCGGAGCTCTGGCGGCTTCCGGGGCTTTTTCGGACGATTCGGGCTCAGGAAAGAAAAAGANAAAGAAGAAGAAGGATGGCGCCGGTGACTGGTGTGACACTCTTCAGGATATCGGGAAAGTCTATGACGAGAAAAAAAAGAAGAACCCCTACATCCAAGAGGTCGAGATTTTTGGTCGTTATCACCAGCAGTGGATCCATTCCGATGGCAGCGACCGGGGGCGGGATTTCAGTGGATCGGGCCAGCAATTGCGCCGTTTCCGAGTCGGGGCATCGATGCGATTCTTTGACCGCTGGGAGCTTCAGGGGCGGATTAACTTGGAGAATAGCGAGTTCAACAACACCCGGCTTCGTCACGACAACTTCGATAACCTGATCATCACGTATGAATCGAAGGATATTGGGCCCCTCGATGAGCCGATGTTTGGATATGGCCTGACCAAGATCGATTTTGGTGGGGAATGGTACCTCAGCTCGCGGAGCATTAAGACGGTTGAGCGGAGTAACCTCTCCAATATCTTTTCGCCCTCCCGGGCCACCGGTTTCTTCGGCGGAGCCCAACTTGAGACCCCGATCAAAAACTTCGATGTCTTGTGGGGGGTCTTCTCCACCAGGGAAAGGAACTATTCTTGGGCGGACTGGGACGGTGGCCGGGCTTACTTCGGGTCGATGCGAACCAAACTCTGGGGAGGAAAAATCCGGGGGGATGTCATTTACGTCGATGCCACGAAGAAGCAAGACGAGGTCTTCGGGTTCGATTGGGCGACCTCGCTGACCTACGATTTTGACTGGGGCCCTTGGGAGATTTTTCTGAATTCCACCTACGGAAGAGAGGAGGATGGCGACATCTACGGCTTTGTCTTTCTTCCCTCGACATACCTGATTGAAGACCGGTTGGAGTTGGTTTTTCGCTACCAATGGGCTCATTCAACGGAATTGCAGCTGCGCCCGGGGAGCCGGAACAACATGTCGCCTCGTTCGGTGGCCTTGGCCGATGGTGTGATTGTGGCCAAGGGGGATGATAACCACAGCTTTTACGGCGGCCTGAATTACTACTTCTGTGAAGACAATCTGAAGCTGATGTTCGGGCTCGAATATGAGACCCTGACCGGCGGGATCACCGATTTCGAGGCGACGACCCTGTGGGGGGCGCTTCGGTTTTACTTTTGATTCTCCGAAAAGTCCGGGCGAGCGGGATGGCTTTTACTGCCTATCCGAGGTGATTTTGAATGGCCAACACGGGCGTGCTTCAGGATGTGAGAGACCGTCTGAAAAATCCCAATTGAGCGTTCTGGTTGGGAATGGGTTCATCAACCAGCGGCTTCGCCGGGCGGACTTGAATGAACCCTGGCGGGCTGCGAGCCTTTTCGCTTCCGGCTTCGTTGTTCCTTGGTCGTTGGTCCCGACCAACTCCCGCGTCACGCCTTGCCCGAAGCGAAAATTCTCGGCAGCCCTCAATCGGCTTTTTTCAGACAGCCTCTTACATTAAGGAGTGCCTTTCGGGCCTCCTTTGAGAGACTGGGATTTTTCTGTGACAGAAATGTCACATTGGAGGTTTGTGGTCGGGGTGACTTTTGATTAGCGTGACTTGGGTGACTGCTGTCATCGCATCTATGTCACGTCTTCTAACAACATCGTTTTTGGTGGTGGCCTTCGTCATTGGGGCAGCGGCTCTTTCGTGGTCGGACGAGCCTGAGAAGTTGGTGATCATGGGCTCTGACACCCTGGGATCCAAGTTGGTGCTTCAGCTCAAGGAGGCATACCGGGAGGTGGGGAACCGTACCAATTTTGAGATTTCGGCGGATGGGTCATCACAGGCCTTTGCTAATTTGTTGGCGGGTGAGGCGGAAATCGGAATGTCCAGCCGGGACGCGCGCGATGATGAGGAACGCCAGTTTCGAGAGCAGGGCAAGACCTTGATTGGTCACACCGCGGGGTGGGACATGATTGCGGTCGTGGTCAATGAAAAGCGCGGAGTCCGCGGGTTGTCGCTGAAGCAGATCGAGGGGATTTTCACCGGGGATATCACGGACTGGAGCGAGGTCGGAGCTAAGCCAGGAAAGATCGTGGTTTATACCCGGAACGCGGCATCGGGAACGCACCGGATCTTTCGCAAGCTCGCGATGTCCGGGCGGGATTACACCGACGAGGGGCGGAAGCTGGGAGGAAATGAACAGATCGCCAACGAGGTGGCCGCCAATGAGAATGGCATCGGCTATGTCGGACTGGCTTTTTCCCGCAAGCAGGGGCTGCAGGCGGTCCGGGTGGATGGAGTGCTTCCGCGTCCTCGTAATCGGGAGAGATACCCGCTGGCCCGCCAGCTTTATTTTTACACTGCTGGTGAGCCGACGGGAGATGCCAAGAGGTTCATTGATTGGTCTCTTCATTCCCGGGAGGCCAAAGAGATTGTGGCGAGAGTGGGATTTATCCCGGTCGAGTAGCGTTTCCCGTCGGTCGGCGCGCGGAATTCAAGCAACAGCTTTGGGTCACCGAACCGGCAGACGGAGGATCGGGAGCAAGGAGCAAGGGGCCGGGCTGCCTTGATTTCCGGAAAAGGTCTGCCTTGATTTTTTCTCGCTGTTTGGGTGACTACCGGCTTAGCAAGATGGCCTCTCAATTTGTATCCGGAAGCCGACGCGTTCTTGGCGTGGGGCGTCAGCAGTGGATCAGGGGGTTCTTTGGGACAAGCGCCTTTATCTCCGCGTTGGTGATTTTTTTGATCTCGACCTTTCTGGTTTGGGAGGCGGTTCGTTTCTTCCCGGCTCATCGGGCCGAGTTGAGGCTGGCGAGAAGGTCCGGTCAGGAATATGTGGATTACCTCATCCGGGAAACGGCTTGGAGTCAGAAGGTTTTGGGACTGTTTCGGCAGCTTTACTATCGCGAGCGGGAGAATCGCTTTGCGGTTGAAACGGCTTTGATCGAAGGTTTTGAGCTTTTTGAGGAGTGGATCGAAGAGATCGCTGAGGAGGAAATCGAGGCTTGGGACGTGGCCCTTAACAGTGGTGACGACGGCGAGGTAAAGCGGGCAAAGGAGCGTTATCTGGCGAAGGTTCGGGAACTCTTACGAGTGGTTAGGTGGGCTGAAGTGGACCCTTTCGGACGGTTGGAAGACGATAGCGCGATCAAGGGGTCGCTCATTGAGGCTGTTTTGGAATACGATCCTCTCCTGGGAAACCGGCCGGCCCTTGTCACCAAGGCCAGCCAGGACCGGGAGCAAGGGCTCGTGGCCCTTGAAAAGGCGAAAGGACTTGCCGAACTT
>JALQTQ010000233.1:0-3454 GCA_023263995.1 Akkermansiaceae bacterium
TTGATCTGATCCTGGGGCACGGTGTGGGCCCCGCCCTGCTTGCCCACATAGATCCGTTCAGCCCGATCCCCGGCCAATTCCACAAACGCCGGATTGGCCAGATAGTCGTAAAACCCGCGCAAGTGACGGGATCGCCGGGTCAAGGACAAGCCCACTGACCCCTGGGGATCGGAATCCACCAACAGGGTTTTTCGCCCCATCCTCGCAAAAGCATGGGCAAGGTTGATCCCCAAAGTGGTCTTACCGACCCCTCCTTTCTGACTACTGATGACAAGGGCGATCACGGAAGCATACAAACCCGCCTCCTCACGGAAAGCGACCTCAAAGACAATCATTTAACGAATCCTTTGTCTGGTCATTTTCTCATGTTTTCTTAGGTTTTCGAAACGTCAGAGCTTCAAAACCGACGAATGAATTCCTTCCTCTCCAGAATCATCCCAATCCTGGCTGCCTTCTTCGCCACCATTTCCTGCGGTGAAAAGGATTCCGGCCTGCGCCGACAGAAAGACGGCACGCGAAACTTCTTTGGCGACACCGCGCCCACTCTTGAGGTAAGCACGTTGCAAAACCAAATGGCCTCGGGGCAGACCGACCTGCTGAAATCATTTGCCGGAGGCGAGATCCCCTGGCAACTCTGGGACGAAAAGATCCTCCAAACGGCCACCGAAGCCCAGCTCCCCATCATGGTGATGGCCTGCTCCCCCCTCGCGTCGACTTCCCTGAACGTGCTCAAAGAGCTGGAAGCTTCTCCCGAACTCCGAAAAATCCTCACCGAAAGCGCCATCTGCACGATTGTCGACACCCGCCTCAATCCGGAAATTGGTAAACTTTCCTTCCACCTCTCGAACGAAATCAACCGTTCCACCGCCTTTCCCATGGCCATCTGGCTCAGTCATGAAGGCCTGCCTCTGGCTTGGATCCCCATCGGAGCCAGTAGCGGGAAAGAGCTCGAGCGAGTCATCACCGGCGCCCTCGCGATGGTCAATAATATCTGGCGGGAAAGTTCGGACTACGCCGTGGAAAACAGTCGACGGGATCATGAAGCCCGCCAACTCCGCTTCGCCTTCCCCAACCCTGCAGAAAAGCCCCAAAGCAATCGCAATGAGCGCTTCCGGAAATCAACCCGTAAGCTCAGCTCGCTTTACCGCGCCGCCGACAAAGATCTCGACTACATCGGCGGACTCATCCCGACCAGCAGCCTCGAGCTCCTCGCCCTGGGGGCACGCTCCGGCCTGCTCAACCAGGAAATTCGCGACCGCTGCCGCAACGCCTGCCTGGGAGTTGCCCGCCAGATCATCACCGGAGCCCTCCGCGACCCCCTCGACCAATCGTATTTCTACGCCCGCATGACCGAGGACTGGAGCCTGCCAGCCCTTCCCAAAAACCTGCGATCCCAAGCCGAAGTGGCCACGATGTTCCTGAAAATAGGATATCTCCTCGGGGAAGACAAGCTCACTCGCGAAGGCCTCAACTTACTCAAGAAAATCGAAACCCACTGGCTTCCGAAAAGTATCGTCGCCCTTTCTCCCGACACCGGCGAGAACTCGGCCGATGGCTTTCTCTGGAAAATGGAAACACTGACCGAAATTCTGACTCCAGAAGAAATCGAGTTGGCCTCCCCGGCCTTCGGCCTCGATACAGACGGCAATATCCCCGCGAGCGCCGACCCACTCGGCAAGTATTACCAGCTCAACACCCTGCGCAATACCCTGACTCCCGACGAACTGGCCGCTCGCGTGCAGCAACCTGTCGACTCGATTAAAACGACCCTCGAGGTGATTCGTCAAAAACTCCTCAAAGCCCGTCAAGCGGCCAGCCCTCTCTTCACCGAAAAAACCATGATCTTGGCCGATCTCGTCGCCGTGCTCGAAGCAACCATCACCCGAGCCTCATGCACTGGCACCGATGCTGATCTCGCGAGCGCAATCGGCATGGCCAATCGCCTCCTCGAGGAGTTCCGCGATTCCGAAGGTCGACTCCTTCGCCTCAAGAATGGCTCCGCGAACAACGCCACCGCAGGTGCCGCCGAGCACAGCGCCGCCGCCTATTCCTTCACCCTCCTTTATCAAAGAACCCTCGATCCCAAATGGCTCACTTTAGCCACCACCATCTTTGATCGCGCCATCGAGACCCTCCTCGCCGACAACCAACTCCTCGCCGAATCCTCCCAGGATGAAGAAATCATCCCTCTCCGACAACACAACCTCTCCATGATCTTTGGCACCTCGACCCTTGGATTCACCGATCTTGCCGCCGCCCGCCTTCACGCCCTGACGGGCACCAAAAGCTATCGCTCAATCCTCGACAAGCACGCATCCATCCTCGACCCTATTGTCGCCGAGTCCATCGTCAATCACACCGATTACGTCATTTCCTGCGCCTTCGGAGATCCCCCCCTTCTGGCCCTTGTCCACGGAGACCCCAAGAACCCAACGACGCAAAATCTGCTGAAGGCCCTGAACACCCCACGCCAACTCCCCTTCCTCGCCGTTCGCCCCCAACAAGACGCCCAAGGACTGGCTCCTCTCCCGGACATCCCCGCCGCAGAGGATCAACCATCTGTTCTCCTTGTTCGCGCAGGGAAGCCCCTCGGGAACGCCAAGACCCCCGCAGCCCTCACCACTCTCCTCGACAGCCTCATCGCCACCTCCAAGCGCTAGGCCTCATTTCGCACTCCCGCCCCAAACTCATGAATTTTCGGACCTCCCGACAGAACCGCCAAACCAGCGAAACGAAAATCACTCTCGCCCTCAATCTTGACGGCTCGGGAAAAAATACCATCAGCACAGGGATCCCCTTCTTCGATCACATGCTTACCCTGTTTTCCCGACACTCTCTCATCGATCTCGAGATCGAAGTCGACGGCGATATTGAGGTCGACTTCCACCACACCGTCGAAGACACCGGCATCGTCTTGGGCGAGGCCCTCAAGCAGGCGCTCGGAGACAAAAGTGGCATCAGGCGGTATGGCCACGCTTATGTCCCGATGGATGAAACGCTCACCCGCACCGTCATCGACCTGAGCAACCGACCACAACTCGAACTCCGCACCCCGGAACATACCCCCGATGCCCAGAACTTTCCCTTCACCCTCGTGGAAGAGTTCTGCCGCGCCCTCTCCGCCAACCTCCGCTGCAATCTCCACATCACAGTCCTCTACGGACGCGACGGACACCACATCGCCGAATCGATCTTTAAATCAATCGCCGTCGCCCTCCGTCACGCTTCAGAAAACGACCCCCGACGCGACGGCATTCCGTCGACCAAGGAAGTACTCTGACCCCCCCTTTTGCCCGCCTCCCTCGACGCATGAAACTTGGAATGATCGACTACGGCCGCGGAAACCTCCGCAGCGTCATCAATGCTTGTCGTTCGCTCGGTCAAACCCCGGAGCTGATCACCACGCCCGAAGGTCTGGACCAAATCACCCACCTCATCTTTCCAGGTCAGGGCG
>JALQTQ010000233.1:3464-5424 GCA_023263995.1 Akkermansiaceae bacterium
TTTGGCGACTGCATGGAAAGCCTCCATCGCCTCAAACTCGCCACCCCCCTGCAAGAGTGGATTCTGAACGGCCGACCTTATTTTGGCATCTGCGTCGGCTACCAACTTCTCTTCGAGGCAAGCGAGGAATCCCCCGGCACCCGGGGCCTTGCGGTCGTGCCGGGCACCGTCAAGCGCTTCACCTGCAACAACGTGAAAATTCCACACATGGGCTGGAACGCGCTCGCACTCCGCCAGCCCTCATCTCCCTACTGGCAAGGCTTCGAGGCCTCCCCCTACTTCTATTTTGTCCACTCTTACTACCCCGCAGGGGTGCCCGAGGACCTGGTCTCGGCCACCGCCCGGCACGGCTCCGAGTCCTTCTGCGCAGCCATCGAAAAAAACAAACTCCTCGCCACCCAGTTCCATCCCGAAAAGAGCCAGCACGCCGGCCTGCGCCTCCTCGCGAACTTCTTCAGGTCATCATAAAAAAGGGATTCCCCCGCAAGGGAATCCACTGAAAGCGACCGTCAGACGGTCCACCTGATAGGCCAACACCAATGGCCCACCAACCTAGATCAGACCCGCCTTTTTCAAGGTCGCGTAAGCCCCGTTCTTGTTGATGGTCTTGAAGGCCTTGACCGACGCCTTGACCCGCACGTGTTTCCCAAGTTCCGGGACCCAAACGCGCTTGCTCTGCAAATTCGGCGACACCTTACGTTTGACCGTCTTAGTGACGTGACGGCCGATCCCGCCCTTCTTCTTGGCTAAACCAGAACGGTGAATCTTACGACCCACCCGGACCTTGGAACCGCGGATGCTGCATACTCTTGCCATAACTCTAAATTCTTGTGGACGGGTGGGATAAGCGAATTTCCGACGGGGTCAAGTCGTTTCCGAAAATTCCCCCTCCTTTTTCCGCCCCCGATTTTCACGGGATCCTCTGGCTATCGACCCGTCATTCTGATTTCCTTCCTCCCGTGCTTGCAAGCTCGCTGCTTCAATACCTGAAACAACTCGAAGCGAAGGGGACAACTCATGTCCCCATCGAGGACAATGCCCGCGCGGTGCTTCGGGAACTCTACACCCGCGGGAGCGCACGGCGTCCCCCGCCCTCTGGGAACACCTCCCCCTCCAGCCCGCCCACCTCTGCGACCCTGCAGGCCGCCGTCGGCAACTCCTCCGCGGAAAAAATCGCCGACTTGGCCGCCCAAGCTCAGTCGTGGGAACCAGCCCGCTCCCTCGGCACCCTTCGCGACACCCTCGTCTTCTCCGTTGGCAACCCCGATGCCGATCTGATGCTCGTGGGCGAAGCTCCCGGCTATCAGGAAGAACTCAAGCGCGAACCCTTCGTCGGCCCAGCCGGGCAAAAATTGGACCAAATCCTCAAGGCCATGGGCCTCTCGCGCTCCCATGTCTACCTTTCCAACGTCTGCAAATTCCGCCCCGCCACCCGAAACCAAACCACCAACAATCGGAAGCCTTCACCCCGCGAGATGGAAGTCTCGCTCCCCTTCCTCAAAGCAGAAATCGAAGTGGTGAAACCCCGTGTCATCGTGGCCCTTGGAGCGACCGCCGCCCAAGGCCTGCTCGAATCCACCGCCAGCGTGGGTCAACTCCGCGAGTCGTGGCACCAATTCCAAGGCATCCCCCTGCGTGTCACTTACCACCCGTCCTACCTCCTCCGCCAAGAGGACGGCCTCCAAGAAAAACGCAAGGTCTGGGAAGACATGCTCGCGGTCATGGAAAAACTCGGATTCACCATCACCGATAAACAACGATCCTACTTCCAAAAGTAAACTATCCCGGCAAGTCCCGCCAAAAAACAATAATAGGAGAAATACTCAAGCCGCCCGCGCTTCACCGCTCCCATCACGAGGTAAATGGCAAAGACACCCACCACCCCGGCCGCCGCCGCTCCGGCCAAGTAAGGCGCACTAAAACACGCCCTCACGGCCTCTCCCAAAGAATCGGTGGCTTC
>JALQTQ010000234.1 GCA_023263995.1 Akkermansiaceae bacterium
GTCCCGGCTGATTTCTTGGCATTCTCGAGGGCGCTGAGAACCTGCGCGTAACTGGCCCAGCGGTGCTCCGGATGAAAGGCCATCATGCGGTCGACGACTTCGCCTGTCGCGGGGCTGATCCACGGGGCCACTTGGCAGAGACGGGGAATGGTCTGCTTGGCACGCCTGAGCAGGGCATTCGAGGTGGAGGTGGACTCGAACGGAGGGCGCCCGGCGAGGGCGTGGTATAGGGAGGCCCCAAAGGCGTAGATATCGCTCCGGAAATCTTCGATGCCCCGCTCGAGGGCTTCGGGTGGCACGTAGTAGGGAGTCGCCCAGACTTCCTCCGCTTGGGCCCTTCCATCCTGGGTGATGAGAGCGAGTCCAAAATCGAGAAGCCGGGCATGACCCGCTTCGTCGACCAGGATATTGCCCGGCTTGACGTCACGGTGGATCATGCCGGCGCTTTTGGCCGCTCGCAGTCCGGCTCCGACCTGTAGGGCGATCTCGAGAACCTCATCTTCGGGGAGAGCGCCGCGCTTCGAGATGATCTGTTCCCAGCTTTTCCCCTCGATGAGTTCCATCACGAGATAGAAGCGTCCGTGGGCTCGTCCGACAGCGTAGACCTTGACCACGTTGGGGTGACTCACTTGGGCGGTCAGGCGGGCTTCGTTTTCGAAGGCCTGGATACGAGCGTCCTCGTTGCAGAATTGCTCATTAAGGACCTTGATCGCGACGCGGCGGTCGAGGGTGGTGTCCCACCCGGCGAAAATGACGCTCATTCCACCGATTGCGAAACGTTGGTCGAGACGATAGCTGCCGAAGTTACGTTTGACGTTCGTTTCGGCCGAGCAGGTGGGGCAGATGACTGCGTCGAAAGGACGAAAGGAAGTCACGTCCATGAGGGTTCCGCAACCATCGCACGGCTCGTGGATCGATTCCTCGGAAGCGGGAACGCTCACAGGTGACGGGGCTGCTCCGGACGACTCACCGGCCTTCCATCATGCTACCGAGAAACCCGCCGGGACGAACTCCCTGACCCGGATCGTTCCAAGGAATGCTTCCCTCCTCGTCTGATCCCGGAGGGGGAACCGGTTTGCGCTCGGCGATGTCTTTCGTGCTGCTCCCACAGGAGGTGAGCGTGACGGCTAGGATCATCAGGGGGGACCATTTCATGACGTTAAAATAATCGTTCGGCCCCTCGAAGCAAGGGCGATCTTGAAGCTTGGGGGGGATTGGATCCGCCAGAAGCTCCGGGAGCGGGCTCAGACCCAGTTTTCTCCGCGCTTGGTCGAGTTGCCCAGCCAACTTTGGAGGGTGGCGTCGTGAATTCCGGATTGGCAAAGGATGGAATGAGGGGTAAGCGATTCGTGCGATGCCAAAGGTCTTTATCAAAACCTACGGGTGCCAGATGAACGAGCGGGATTCCGAGCAGGTCGCCCGGACCTTTGCCGAGAATGGTTACACTCTGACACCCAGGGAGCAGGAGGCCGATGCCATCCTGATCAATACCTGCAGTGTGCGTGATCAGGCGGAGCAAAAGGCCCTTGGTAAGATGGGCATGATGGGAAAATACCGCGAAGAGCGGGCCCACGTTGTTTACGGATTCATGGGATGCATGGCCCAGAGTCGTGGAGATGAATTGTTCCAGCGTGTTCCGCATCTCGACCTCGTGGTGGGAACACAAAAATACCATCGGGTCTTTGAGTATGTCGACCAGATCCTGACCCGCCGCTTGCGCACCCGCATGGACGAAGTGGGAGCGGAAATGGTGACCGGTCGGGTCGAGGACGAAGTGGTCAAAATCAATCAGGATCGTGTCATTTCCGCCCGGGTCGTGGACACGGCGGAAGAAGAAGGGAGCCAGAACACCATTCGGGATCACATCCCGCGGACAGATCGCCAAGCGACGGCCTTTGTCAGCATCATGCAAGGTTGCAACATGCGATGTTCCTTCTGCATCGTACCCGACACCCGAGGCAAGGAGCGAGGCCGCCCGATTGCCGATATTGTCGAGGAAGTTCGGCACCTCGTGGACCAGGGAGTCCGGGAAGTGACCTTGCTGGGCCAGATCGTGAATCTTTACGGACGGACCGAATTTCCGAAGATTAATGGAAAGTCACCTTTTGTGCAGCTCTTGGAGGCGGTTCATGAGGTCGATGGTCTTCATCGTATTCGCTTTACCAGCCCTCATCCGATTGGTTATCGCGACGACCTGGTTGCGGCCTTCACTTACCTACCCAAACTTTGTTCGCACATTCATTTCCCGATGCAGAGTGGCAGCGATCGCATCCTGAAAAAGATGCGTCGTCCCTACAAGAACGAGAAATTCCTCAGCATTTGTGAGAAAATGAAGGCGGCCCGGCCCGATCTAGCCATCACCACCGACATCATCGTGGGCTTCCCGGGGGAGACCGAGGAGGACTTTCAGGAGACTGTGGCCTGCATGAAGGCGGTTGGGTTCGATAACAGCTTCATCTTCCGTTACTCCAAGCGCAAGGACACCCCCGCTGCCGAAATGGAAGGTCAACTGAGCGAGCAGGTGAAGGAGGAGCGGAATCAGATCCTTCTCAGGATTCAGGAGGAAATGACCACCGCCAAAAATGCCCGCCTGATCGGGACGAGGCAGCAGGTGCTCTGTGAAGGTCCCAGCAAAAGCAACAAATCCCGGCTGAGTGGGCGGACGGGCCAAAACAAGATCGTGATCTTCGACGGCGAAGCGGCCCGCATGACGGGCGAGCTGCTGGAGGTGCAAGTTGAGGATTCCACTGGTTACACCCTGTATGGAACGCCGATGATTCATTGAGTGATTTAAGCCTTTACCGGGTGGGTGGGCACACTAGGTTGGCGGCGCATGGCACCCGGCCCACATCCCTATCAGGAAATCTCCCTCTCGACCGCCGGAGTGGTGGTCGGAGCGGTGTTGGTGGTTCTTTATGGAATGATGCTCTGGAAACAGGAAAAGGCCAAAGAGCTCGCCAAGACGCTCCATCGGAATTCCAGCGTGGGAACCTACTTCATGGGATTCGGGATGGTCTGGTTCTGGCTTCTGGTGGCTCCGCCCGGTAAGGGCGTCTTGTCGTCCCTGTCCATGGACTTGGGAGATTTCAATAAAATCAAAGGATACCTCATGATCGGCGTCCCGCTTTTCTGTGTCGGAATGATCGTTTACGTGAAGGAATACCTTTTCGTGCGTGGCCTTGGGCTCTGCCTTCTCATGGGGGCGGCTCCACTACTTTACGCCGCTGATTACGAACCAGCCCCGCTGCAGTTCCTGATGCCGACCCTCTGTTACCTCATGATCATCAAGGGGCTCTTTTTGGTTGGGATGCCTTATCTTTTCCGGGACGGGGCAGAGTGGGCCACCGCGAGCGAAGGACGCTGGCGGGGCTTCCTTATGGCCGGGCTCGCCGTGGGAGTTGTGTTCCTCGGCCTCGGGCTGACCGTGTGGCGTGGTTATTGATCGGGTTATGAAAACCCCTTGGTATGTCATGGGTCACCGGAACCCAGATTGCGATGCAATCTGTGCCGCCATTGGGCACGCCGCTTACCTGCAGGCAGTGGGAGAAACAGAAGTCGCGGCCGCGCGATGTGGCGAAGTTCCCCCGCGGGTCGCGCGGGTCCTGACGATGGCAGGGCTACCGGCCCCTCCGTTGGTGGATGATGTGCGCCCAACGGCAGGCTCAATCTGTCGTAAGTCGGTGGTGGCGGTTCAGGAAGACGACACTTTTCTCAAAGCCTATCGTCTGATGGTGGAGCACGAAGTGCGGGCGGTTCCGGTCCTCAACCACAGAGGGGAGGTGCGTGGATTGCTTCATTTCTTGGATCTTTTGCAGTTGCTCTTGCCCCCTGCCACCGACGGAGGAAACGTCAAACTCCTTCGGGCCAGTCTGAAGAACATCGCCTTAACTCTCGGGGCTAGCAGCAATTTTGTCGGGAATGCCCCAATCGAAGAAGAGGAGCTGATCATGATGGTGGGAGCCTCGAGTCAGGAGAACGTGAGGCGGCGGCTTGAAAAGGCCCGAGCCGAGGGCAAGATCGGAAGGTATCTCGTGATTTGCGGAGACCGTCCCTCGGTTCACGAACAGGCGCTCGAGACCGGTTCTCGCGCCCTCATCGTGACCAGTGGCTATAAACCGGACCCTGCCCTGGTCGAGCAAGCAACCCGGAAGGGAATGGTCGTGTTGTGCAGCCCGCACGACACTGCGACCACCGTGAAACTGGCGCTGTGTGCCCGAGAGGTGCGTAATATCATCAGCGATGACTTCATGTCGTTGGCCTCCAATCAGGTCGTGAGCCGCTTCAGCCGTCAAGTGGCAGCCTCGTCGCAAGACTTGTTTCCGGTGCTGGAGGCGGGGACTCGTCGCTTGCTGGGCGTCTTTTCCAAATCTGACCTTGTGGCTCCTCCGCGGACGCGGCTTTCCCTCGTCGATCACAACGAGTTCTCCCAGGCCGTCGAAGGGGTCGAGGAGGCGGAAGTGATGGAGATTCTCGATCATCATCGCCTTTCCGGCGACCTCGTGACTCGGGACCCGGTTCGCTTCATCAACGAACCGGTGGGGAGTTCCTCGACCATTGTGGCACGACGATTCCGGGAAAGGGGATTGGAACCGGATGCCTCGGTGGCCCTGTGTTTGTGTGCCGGGCTGGTATCCGACACCCTCAATTTGACCTCGCCCACCACCACCGAAGTGGACCGGGAGATGCTCCTCTGGTTGTCGACCTTGGCAGGGGTCGAACCAAACCAGTTTGCCGAGGAGTTCTTTGACTCAGGATCGCTCCTTCTTCATGCCGACGCAAAAGCCATCGTCGGGACCGACCGCAAGGAGTTCAACGAGGACGGCGTTTTTCTCAGCCTTTCGCAAGTTGAGGAGACCAGTTTTGCCGGTCTGGATGAGCGCCGAGGCGAGTTGTTTTCCGAGTTGGAGCGGCTCCGGTCCGAGAGGGGATATGCTCTCTGTGCCATTCTGGTAACCGATATCAGACAGCACGACAGCATTCTCCTGGCAGTGGGCGAAGAGAGTCTGATGAAAAAGCTACCCTTTGAGCGGAAAGGACCGAATGAATTTGTGGCCCCCAAGGTGGTATCGCGCAAAAAGCAACTTTTCCCGGCGGTGTGCGAAGCCATCCGTCTACGGGAGGGCTGAGTTCCGGGTCCGGTTCACTTTTGATCCGCTTCGGCTTTCTTGGCTTCTTCAGACTTTTTCTTGGCTTCAGCTTCCTTCTTGGCGCGGTCTCGCTTCATTTCGTTGTCGAACCCTTCCTTGGGCTTCTCGAGGGTAAAGGGGATCTCCTCGATCTGCGGGGGCCAGACGTTGTTCTGGAGATTGGCGTCGGCTGTTTCTTCGGAAGGGTCGAGTTGAATCTTGATCACCGGGCTGCGGGTGATGAAGAGCTTGCTCACCGACTTGTGGTT